>SLOZ01000364.1 GCA_007132255.1 Limnochordia bacterium
CTAGCCTTTACATTCCCCGTTGTAATGGTGTTGAATGCCGTGGCCCAGGGTGTTGGCCTGAGCAGTTCGGCGCTGGTATCCCGGGCGGTGGGAGAGGAAGACTGGGACGGAGTTCGCAGATTGGCTTTCCATAGTCTGCTGCTGGGTGTCCTGATCTTGGCGATTATCCTCACAGCCGGACTCTTGACAGTGGACGAGCTCTTTAGAGTGTTGGGTGCTGAAGGCCAAATTCTCGAATACGTCAAAGAGTACATGCTGATTTGGTATTTCGGGTCGATCATGGTTGTGATTCCTATGATCGGGAACAACATCATCCGCGGACTCGGCGACACTAAGACCCCAGGAACGGTGATGGCGATATCAGCGTCGATCAACGTAATTCTCGATCCGCTTCTGATTTTTGGGTTGGGTCCATTTCCCCAAATGGGTATTCGCGGTGCTGCCTTAGCCACGGTCATTGCTCGTAGTTTGACCGCCATCATCGCCGTCTATGTTTTGGCATATCGCGAACGGGTTTTGGTACTGGAAGTTCCGAAATTAGCCGCTGTGTGGCATTCTTGGCGGCAGCTGTTATATATTGCCGTCCCCAATGCCCTGATTAACATGGCGCTGCCTTTGGGATCTGGAGTCGTGACCCGGATTTTGGCCGGCTTCGGTCCGGCTGTGGTGGCTGGGTTTGGTGTCGCGACGCGGATTGAAATGTTGGCGCTGATTTTCATCGGTGCACTGGCTTCCGTCTCAGGACCATTCGCCGGGCAGAACTTGGGAGCGCGCAGGTTTGACCGCGTAGTGTTGGGTATGAAAACAGGAGAACTTTTCTCCCTGGGAGTCGGTGTGGTGACTGCCGCGATCCTAGGAGTATTCGCACACCGCATCGCATCGGTATTCACACAAGAACCAGAGGTGATCCAAACCACGGTTCTCTACTTGCGGATTGTGCCATTGGCGTACGGATTTCAGGGTATTCTCCGGATCAGCGCTACCGTACTGAATGTGCTAAAAAAGCCGTTCCATTCTTCCGGTTTAACAATTCTGCAGACCTTCGGACTCTATATTCCACTGGCCACAGTGACAGCGGCTTTTTGGGGAATTCCTTGCATTTTTGCCAGTTTGGCTGTGTCGTACTTTGCCGCGGGAGGTTTGGCGCATTTCGCTGTCCACCGCCAAATCCAGCGTTTTGCTGAAGCCGACGGCGAGAGTTCGTGACGGAGGCTACGGGCAGTTTCTAGGCTTGGAAGAATCGCCAATCCCCGATTGATCTTCGTTTCAATAGCAAAGACCCAGTACCCAAAGCTCTTAGCCTTGGATACGGGGTCTTTTTCCAACATCAGAAATTGACGAAGACGGCCTGTTTAGTCAACAATATGCAGCTGCGTCTGACGACCACCGAGATAACGAACGCAGCCGTTTGTAAACACGGCCGTTTGCTCCAAGGCGATCATGACCTTTTGGTTGTCCCATTCCCGAATGGTCTCCATCACGTTAAGCTCCACCGCGTAACAGGTATCATCATGCAGTTCGTATTCGCCACTGCCCTTTACGAATTTCTGCTGGTCGAACAAACCCATGGTTGGCCCAGCACCATGCCCGTGATAGCCGATGGGATGGGTGTAGATCATAGCCTGGAGATTATGCTGCTGGGCTGCTTCCAGGGCTTTGAGGAATACATCATTACCGGTATGGCCTGCAACGAACTCTGCGGTGAAAATATCCTGCAGTTGGTTGCCCTTGGTCAAGGCAGTCTTGAGTCCGTCGGGAGGTTCCGTTTCACCGAGCTCTGGAACGTAGGCCATTTGCTGCGTGTCCGTGGCGAGGCCCAGATAATGCAGCCCGACGTCGCAGTGCAGCAGATCTCCAGGAAGAATGGTGCTGTGGCTGGGCACGGATGCTCTGCCTCGACGCTGAATCATGACGGTGGGTTGGAACCACGCCTGCAGGCCAATGTCTGTCATCGTCTGCCGAAACCACCAGGCGACGTCATCAGCTGTGGTGACCCCGGGATGAATCACATTCCGTGAGTACGCTTCGGCGATCATGTCATGGACCAAGGCATTGATGGCAGCATAGGCGTGGATCTCATCCTGCGTCCGGGTTTCCAACCAACCCACGGCTACGCGTTGGGCGGAGACCAAACGTTCGACGTAGAGCGAGTCCAATTCGGCGACGAATTGGTCGTATTGACTCTTGGAGAGGCCATCACCAAAGGCAAAGGTGTCTGAGACATTGATGCCGATCGCCTGAGGGTCCCATTCTTTGATATGCCGGGCTAAACACACCCATTGGTCTTCTTTGGCTTTATCCCAACACCCTTGGTACATGGTATCCAAGCCAGGCTCGGCACGGCCAAAGTTCCAGCGTTCCACCTGGCCGCTGGCTAAACGGCGAAAGACCAAGATTGTGCGCCGCCGTGCCGATAACATAGGCTCAGGGAGTAAGCTCAGCAAGACAGGGTCTTCGTTATATTCTCGAGCAATCACAACCCAAAGGTCCAGTTCCTCACGGTTCATCAGGTCTGGTAGGACATTTTCCAAACGGTGTTTCAGCCAGCGGTTCGTCAAAGCGGCCTGCTGCCGCAGAGGCAGTATGCGTTGTTTCAAGCCGGATACAAGGTTCATACGGGGGCGAACTCCTTTCGAAAACGGCTGTAATCGGACGGTTTTTTTGGCGCGATGATTGGGATCGGTTACGGCAATCTCCCCGAGCAGGTATATGGTGGATTTCTGCAGGAGAACCATAATTCCCTGCCGTTGGTTGGGCAACTAGAGCTACTAAACGACTCGTTTCACCCAAAGGACGGCACCGTGTCCGGGCGTTGGCGAGGGATGGTTCGAGTCGGGACACAGCTGTCAACACTGAGTTACCCGTTGGGAAGCCAAGCTGTGTCACTGGTTTTACAAAAGTATAACAATAATATGCAATGCGTAATTCGAACTAAGTTACGGCAAGAACTGCGAATTGAGAGAGAATCAAGTCGTTGCTTGCGAATACAGTCTGCACTCTCGGACAAACGCTGGAAGACCGTTTGCGGCCCAGATAATCGCTGCAGATCTCGGCAGGAATACCCAGACGGCAAGTGGAACATAACAACGCTGCACAATCGCCAATGACAGAGATTTGGCCGGCGCCGGCGAAACGCTTTCCGCCAGATTTGGTCGCTTTGCCGCGACGTGGAGCAACAAATAATCGGGAGGTTTTGCAATGAAGAGATTCGTTTTAGCATTAATCGTTCTAGTATTGGCTGTATCTGCAGTAGCACCGGCAATGGCTGGCGACGTACCGGAGAAGTTGGTTCTCGGCATGGTTCCGTCGCGGGAAGCCGATCGGATGATCGTGTCGTTGGATGGCTTGGCCGAATTGATGACCGCGGAAATTGGTATCCCTGTAGA
>SLOZ01000027.1 GCA_007132255.1 Limnochordia bacterium
CTATGCACAGCACTTCGTTAAGTACTGTCTCATGAAAGACAATACTGGTTTACAACGGAGTGCGAAACGCCTTCTATGAGGCGTTTCTCCGTGCCAAACCGACAACTCTCAACGTTGAACGACGGCTATGCACAGCACTTCGTTAAGTACTGTCTCATAAAAACCAAAGCTGGTTTACAACGGAGTGCGAAACGCTGTCCATCGCTTTCAGCAAAGCAAACGTGCCGCAACCACACCGGGGCGGCACGCACTTAGGTCGACTCCCACACACAGCATGTAACCACGTTACTTCACCGAACTGTCCATAGCTCCTGCGACAAACCACTTCTGCAAGAGGATGTAGACGGTGACGATGGGTAGGGCTCCCAGCAGAGCTGCAGCGGATGCTTGATTGATATACGAGACTTCATTAAAGAAGCTGGACACGTACGTTGTGATCATGCGCATATCCCCTGACTGCAGGAAATACAGGGCAAACACATATTCATTGAAGATCTTGACGCCTGTCAAAATGGTCACCGTTGAAGTAACGGGACCCAATTGCGGTAGGATGATCCGGACGAAGGTACTGACCGGGCGACACCCATCAATTTCGGCCGCTTCATCCAGCGCTGCTGGAATCGTCTTGATAAAGTTCGTGTAGATGAACACGGCTATGGGCAGTTGGTAGGTAGCTGCTAGGATAACCACGGCCCAATACGTATTAATGCCCCCTACAACCATCATAATCCTGTATAGTGGCACAATCAAGCTGATTGTCGGAACCATCATGACACCCAGTGTAGCCAAGACGATGAAATTCGAGATTCTATTATTGAGTCGCGAGAGGACATACCCTGTCATGGCACCCACCACGATAACAATCAGCATGGCAAATGCCGTGATAATAACGGTGTTAGACAACGCAGAGTAGAATCCTCCATCATGGATCGCAGCTTCGTAGTTTTCCAACAGGATCTGATTGGGTAGAGTCCATTTGGAACTTAGGTCACGGATATTCTTGAACGAGGCTACCACAGTGATATAGATGGGAAATGTGTGAAAACAGACAATGACTAGACTGGCGAGATACCAGAGGATTGGCTTCCAAGGCACTAGTATTCCACCTCTTTTCGCTTAAGCAGAGCCGTCATAATACCCGAAACTATGAAAATCAGGCCGAAAAGAATAACACCTGCGGCTGCTGCCCCACCCGCATCTTCATTCCAAAAGTGCAGGTAGTTCACGATCGTAGCAATGTTATGTGTGGCAATACCAGGACCACCGCTGGTCAATGCTTGGATCAAATCGAAGAGACGCAGGCCACCAATCAAGTTAATGATGGTACTCGATGTAATGGCAGGGATCAACAACGGAAAGGTAATGTGTCGAAAGGACTGCCATTTGGAACAGCCCTCCACATCGCCGGCTTCGATCAACTGCTGGGGAATATTCTGCAGCCCAGCCAGATAGATCAGCATAGCAACGCCGACAAACTGCACAGCGTTAACAATGACAATGATCAGCACCGCGATATTGCCGTCACCCAGCCAGTGGACATTCGAGCCGCCGAATAACTTCACAATGTCATTGAGCGCGCCGCGGTTAAACTCGAAAATTCCATACATCATGTATCCCATGATGATACCAGCAATCATGGCGGGTAAGTAAATGACTAAGCGCACTAGGTTTCGGAACCGATATTTTTGATTCACGAACAGGGCATAGCCCAGTCCAAGGACCTGCTGGATCAAGGTGCAGCCGATGCCGTAAATGAAAGTGTTTCGAACGGCCACCCGGAACAACCGGCTGCCAAACATGCTGGTGTAGTTCTCGAAACCCACGTAACGAAACGCTTGCGAGTAGCCATTCCAGTTGGTCAACGATATGCGAATCCCCTCGAAAAATGGGTAGAATACCAAGCCGGAAAATAGAATGATCACGGGAATGAGCATGATGTACATTTCGGCCTGCTTTTTGTTCAGCTTCAACGTCTACACCTCCATGGGACCCTTGCGACCAACCATGCTTAAAAGCACGGTTGGTCGCAAGGGTTTTGTTTCAATTCAGTTTTTACTCAGCAGCGTCTCTGAGGCGGAGATAGTTTTCTTCCATGACCTGAGATCCTTCACGCACCGTGTATTCACCGGACATGACGCCGGCACCTACGGATTGCAGTACACTCCACATGCCACTGGGCAGGTAGAAGCGGTCAAAATAGGGTTCGATGGGCACGGACTGCCATCTCTGGTAGTCTTCCGTGAGAACGCCCAAATCGTTCTCGATGCCTTCCAATGCTGGTGGCAGACCTTGAGCTTCTGACACAAGAATGATGTTCTCCGGCTGTGCCAAGAACTCGAGGAACAGCAGAGCTTCTTCTGTGTTAGGAGTGTCCTTGGCAACGCCAATCGCGTTGCGCTCACCGCCGATGAGCACGCGCTCGGCATCATCGTATGAGGCGAATACCGGAACGAAGCCAACGTTGGCATCGGGGTTGTATTCGAGAACACTGACAACAGCTGCATTGTTAGTGAAGATAAATGCCAACTCGTCTAAGGCCATACTCTGGTGAACAGTATCGGCCGATGCTGTCAAGACGTCAACATTGACGTATCCAGCTTCCCGCAGATCCACGAGCAATTGGTTAACTTTATCATACTCGGTCCAGTCAAATGTTCCATCCATCAGCGCTTCTCGGTGATCGTTGGACGGGCTGGCCGTCAACAATGACGTTCCGGCAAAGAGCATGAAGCGGGCGAACGAACGAGGATCACGGCCGTACATGCCGACAGGGATATCGCCGTTGTCCTTAATAGCTTGGAAAGCAGCCAAAAAATCATCCCATGTGTGTAACTCATAGGGATCGACGCCGGCATTCTGAACGACAGTCTTGTTCACAACCACACCGGCTTGGTCAGCGTCCACAGGCAGGACGAAGATTTCGCCAGCATCATTAGATACTGTAGGGAGAAGCGAGTCAATGATGCTGTCGATCCAAGGCTGATCGTTCAACGGACGCAGATATTCGCTGTAGCGCTCCACCGACCAACCATGGGTCGTCCACATGTCCGGCAGGTCCATGCTGGCCATCCGGGTCCGCATTAGCGATTCAAAATCGCGGCCTTGACTGGACACGTTAATCTTGATGTTGGGATTAAGGGCCTCAAATTCTCTAACCACTTCCCGATACGCGGCCGTTACCGGATCCGGGGAGTTCAGTACCAGTTCAAGTTCAACGGATTGTGCTGAAGCACCCATACCGGCACCCAACATGATCAACAATACGATGGCTAGACTAAAAAGACGGAATTGTCTGTTCATACATACATCTCCTTTTTTTGGTAATCTTCTGTTTTAAAAACCTAACACTATCCTATGGTCTTACTACCCACCCCCTTCCAAAAA
>SLOZ01000121.1 GCA_007132255.1 Limnochordia bacterium
CCCACATATCGTTTGCGGTCTCGAACATCATGTCGAATGTCAGTTCATACGGACCGGCGTTTTTGCTGCGAATGACTTTGGCCTTGTCAAGCAGGATCGCCTTCAATTCAAACCACCTCCTTGACCATGGCAAACCAGCGTTTTCCAGCATCCTCCACGGGCATCAGATGGTGAACGGCAAAACGAAAATACTGTCCGCCATCAAAATCTGACGGCGAAAAAGGAAATGCCAGATTACCCGCAGTGGAGATTCGCCCCGGGTACCCAAAATGAAGCAGTGTTGAGCGAGCCAAACCACAGAGCGAAGCCGCCTGCTCCTGGGTGGCTGCGGTGGCTTCGATCACAAGACCAACTTCATGTCCTATCACTGGTTGTGGCTCCAGAGCGCCCATGACTCCATCGCGGCCATAACAGCGGAAATACAGCTTTCTGTCTCCGACTTCATCCAGTTGGGAAAAGACTTGATCCTCAACGGCCACAAGAATGCTGTCCAACTGCTCCAGCATAAAGGGATCGCGAATCCCAGCAATGGCCACGCTGCGATAGCCAGCCGGGCTGGCTCCCTCCAACTTAACCTTATAAGGCATAGGCTCAAAGCGACTGCCTTGTACTGCGACTATGCGCTGGTTCACTGCTGTGAAAATGGTATTTTCGAGATTCAGCTGACCCCCAGGCCCTGGAAGGAGATATGGATTACTCTTCTCATACAGCGTATGGGCTGCAACAGAGCGACGCGTACAAGCTCGTTTGGCGTTCATGGGCTCAAGGCAAAACGAGTCCGAAGTGATGGTTCCCAGCATACAGTCGGCTCCACTTCCCGGATCTGCGGCGATGGCGGCACATTCGAGAATTTTACCCATGTGGAGGGCCAAACCGGGATCGAACCCAGCGAGGATGGGTACAGCAGCAAATGGTGCCGGATCATAGGCACGTCCGGCAACGATCACCTGGTACCCTTCGTTTAGTGCATAGAGAAACGGCTCTGTTCCCATCTGAGCGACCAAATGAGTGCATGAATCCACCACGCTTTCCGTTAAAGGAGGAACTGGCCCACATGGTTCGATTAAACCATTCCTCAAAGCATCTTTCACTGCTTCCTTATCGATGTCGGCCGCCAGTGCTGCAGTCTTCAAACGAAAGCCCTCTTCCTCGTAGAGCTCCATAATGATGTCCCACAGCCAATCCAGATGGGGTCTTGCACCAGAGCCGCCGGCCGAACCGATGAGAACGGGAATATCCCGTTCCTTTGATGCAAGTAGGATCGGCCTTAAGTCGCGCTTAACAGCGCTCCGCTGCGTGAACGACTTGCCGCTCCCCAAATAATACGGACCAGGATCCGTGCTTCCAGCGTCAACGGCGATAACCTGTGGCTGGGCAGCCACACCCCGTTGAAATGACTGCATGGGATAACCATAGCCCAAAATGGCCGTAGGTGATAGCACCCGTAACTCTTCCATGAACAGACCTCCTTAAGAACCCCAGACCGATTTATAATGTATCTTTACCGCGGCCTACCCACCAGCATCCCTTTGCCGATGGCATAAATGTCATCCACAACCATCTGGAAACTAGGTTGGCGGCCTTCCATGGAACCGCGCCGCTCCAGTGCCTGGCGATGAAAGTGCAATATGTCGTCGGGAAACGGCAAACTGCCTGGAGTCAGCAGGCGAACTGCGCCTTGGTGATCACGGGCTGGCATGATCCGGCCAGCGTTCATACGGCTCGGAGCGAACGGAACGTCGATTATTCCCGCTGCAAAAGCGCGAACGGCGGCCAGAGCGGCATCACCGTCACCTAAGTCCAGAGCGCGATCCACAATAGCACGCGTCTCTCTGGAGATGATATCCTTTTCTTGTTCCAGCTGCTCTGCAGCTGGGAATACTTGATCGCGCAGCATATTGATAACCTGCTTCGTGGCCAAGAGTCCCTTAGCGTTAGCTTCCTTTGTAGGTATACCCAATGCCTCATGCGGTGTCTTAACGATGACCTTCGTCGCCTTGGCCAACGATGCGGCAGCAGCACCGAGGGAAATCACAGCGAATGCCTTGGCCTCGTCACTAGGGAACCCACCCATCCATTGGTGGAATACTGTGGATATCACTGTGTCAGAATGGCCAAACTGATCCAGATAACTGTGGGCCAACTCATCAAGCACCGCCACGGCAGCGATATCTTGAACCAAATTCCCACACTGCCCATAGCCCAGAGAGATATGCTTTACACCCTGCTCGGCAGCCAGTAGGGTTTCGAGAATTCCAACGCTGTGACTGATACAAGGCGGGACCAACGTACCGGTCAAGGGCCCAAATGGTTCGCGGTTGATGGCTGCTCCTTGTTCTTGATAAAACCCGACGAGACGATCCACATACTGCCAATCACGGATACTCTTTTCCAGAGAAACCTGCTTGGCATAGGGAATGTTGTAGCTGATGCCCCCACCCTCAAATGCCGTAAACCCAGACGCCAATGTCACTTCAGCGAGCAGCCGAGCATCAGGTGTTCCGTGTCGCACCTGAACTGGGGCCTTCGTACCCTCAATGATCCGGCGGCAGTTACTGATACCGTGGTTAACAGCGGGAAATCCATTGAGCAGGGCGCGGCCTTCTCGACGACTCTCTTCCAAACCTCGCTGCGCTTCCTCGTACCGATTTTGGCGGGTATACGAGTCGATGGTTGTCGGGAGCAGATCAGCTTGCCCAACCTCTTCAAGATAGCGCAGTAACTCAACGTGCTCGGTGGCCACAGGAACCCCGGCTCGAGGTTGTGTGAGGGTTATCCCTTCCTTCTTGGCTTCACGCATTCTCAGGGCAAAGTTGCGGTTCTTTGGCAGCGCCTTGATATAGCGGATTCCATCCTCAAAATCCACTTCGGACCCCGTTGGCCACTGCTGAAGAACCTCAAGACGCTCCTGTTGTAGATCATCCCAATCCAGCTGCTTATTCTGCAGATTCATCAACCGCTCGCCTCCTAATGTACTCCATCCAACAGCTGACGCTGTAACAGCTTTTTGGCAATACAACGGTCTTCATCGGCCGCCAAACCGACTGCCGCCAAAACATATTGAACATCCAGGGAAGCATGGGGACTCACCGGCAACAGGTGTAGTCCCTGCTGTACAGGAAACAGATCGACGAAGGTCTCTGGGTCCCACCTGCCATAAGCGAAACATCCACCGGTCAGGATCACCGTTTTGACGTCCGTCAAGTTTTTGCCCTGCTGCACCCACACAGCACCGCTGGGTGTAAACATTTGCTCCAACGTACCGGCATGTCGTTGCACGGCCAAACGCACCGCTGAACGAGCCATCGCGCCATCAATAGCTTGCTGTTCGCTTGTTAAGGGCAGCACGGCAGGCGTTATTGCGATCTGTTCTAGCCAGCAC
>SLOZ01000365.1 GCA_007132255.1 Limnochordia bacterium
CACTTTCTTAGTTTACGGCAAATGTAATGATTTGTCCACTTCCGGTGCACAACGTAATAGATAATGCTTCTCATTGTAGAAAAGAATGACACATAGGAGTATAATAGAAGTAGGGTCACATCATGGTTACGTGGCAAGTACTATTAGAAGGCGCGTGCTATCCACTGCGTGCTGAACAAGGAGTGATATGGTATGGTCGGAATCAACAAAGACTGGGGCCGGATTGTTGTGCTGTGGGCGTTTATTTTGGCGTTTGTTGTACTCACAGCTGCCCAGCCGGTTTCAGCTGGGCAGGTGCCTATGGTAGAGGAAGAGACAGCTGCTGCTGATCCCTGGGCAGATCGGATTTGGGTGGATCCCAGCAAGTATGAGAAGCCTTCGCCCGAAGAGATCCGGGAACAGTTGAGTCATTGGGAGTACGAGATTACCCAGAATGATGCCACAGAGCCGGCGTTTTTGAATCATTATTATATGCATTTCGAGGAAGGCATCTACGTGGATATCGTAACAGGGGAACCGCTATTTTCCTCTAGCGATAAATACCATTCAGGTTCCGGTTGGCCTGCGTTCACAAAGCCCATTGATCCTGAGGTTTTGGTGTACGTAACTGATAGGAGCCACGGTATGGTCCGTACGGAAGTGCGTAGTCGCGTTGGTGACTCCCATCTAGGGCATGTTTTTGCTGACGGACCGCCCGAAGCGGGCGGTCAAAGGTACTGCATCAATAGTGGGGCCCTGCGTTTTATTGCCCTGGAGGATATGGCAGAACTGGGATATGCAGACATGCTGCTCGCCGTTGACTGATGGACGTTTGCTTCGATTAGGCGTTCCGGTTTGCTGCGCTCCAGCCACTGAGGAAGGAAAACAGAGAGAGCAGGGCGAATTATAATAAATGTAGTTATTTTCAAACCAAAGGGAGCGACGCGTGTGACACAAGGAAATGCTGGCATTACTGGATTGGCTCATATTGGGATTTTTACGCAGGATGTTGACAAGGCAAAAGCGTTTTATCAGGACGTTTTGGGATTTGCATTGACTAACGAAGAAGCCCTCGTTGGGGACAAAGGTACAACGAGGCTTGCATTTTTGGAGGCCGGCAGCTGTATCGTGGAATTGATCCAACCTGCCGATCCGTCGTCCGTTGCCGATCGTCCCGCAGGTCGTGTGGACCACGTGGCCATGGCTGTGAAGGGTATTGACGAAGTGGCCGAAAGACTTAAGACCAAAGGTATTGCCTTCGACACAGAAGAGCCGAGCAGCCTCAAAATCTTGGGTGGTGCAAAGAACATCTTCTTCCAAGGTCCAGATGGCGAACGACTGGAACTGTTTGAAGTCCTCGCTTAAGCTGGGGGACCGTCTCTGGGCGGTCTCTTTTCATTCTCCGGGTACGGAAGAAAACACCAGGGTAGCCTGCGAACTCTTTTCAATGGGTGCGATAAAAAGCCCCAGTCAGCATGGGAGATCGATCTGGTGCGGTCGTTGAAACGCCTTCTGAGAGACTTTGCGAGCGGTTGTTAACCCAGCGAAAGCTCTCTGTGCGGTAAGATTTTCAAGCGGCAAAACTGCAAAACTGCGAAGCTGCGAAGCAGCTTGGCAATTGTTGTTGATGGGGTAGGAGGATGACCCATGGAACACGGGCATACAGATGACTTTACTATCGAACCATACCGACCGGCTTATCGAGAGCAGATACTGGAGATCTTCTATGCAACGGGTTTATTGGGGAAGTCTTTGGAACCGGCGTTTTCCTCGCCGCGATTCTTAGAACTGCTCTTTCTGCGGTATTACACGCAGTATGAGCCTCAATCGCTGTGGGTAGCCGTAAGCGAGGGCAGCACCGTCGTGGGTTACCTTCTGGGTTGCCAGAATACCAAGCGCCAGCGGAGGGTTTTCCTGACTCACATCCTGCCAAGACTATTGCCAGGATTCTTTATCCACAATGTTCCTTGGCGGAAACGCAATTGGGCCTTCATCGGCCGCTGGCTGTGGGGCATGCTGCGAGGAGAGTTCCGCACCGCCTATGCCGATGAGCTGTACCAGAAGTATCCGGCTCATCTGCACGTCAGTGTCCGCAGACCTTGGCGCCGCGCTGGGGTGGGGCAGGCAATGCTCCAGCACTTTTTCGACCAGCTCACCGATGCCAGGATTACCGGCGTGCACCTGCAGGCCTATGGGCCACCACAGCCGGACAGCACGGGTGCCCTACGATTCTTTGCCAGTATGGGTTTTCGTGAGTGGGCCCGACGGCCTGTGCAGTTGTTCCACGCCTTTCGTGCTGGTCCACTGCATCGAGTGACTATGGTTCGCCATCTCGAGTTGTTCAAAGGATAAAGGGGTTTGCCGATGGATGGGATGATTTGGATTCGCTTGTTGCTGTTGCTGATACCGCTAACGATCGGGATTATTGCGGCTGCGTTTGTGGGAAAAGCACTACCGAAAGCTTTTTGGAGTCGGATTGTTCAAGTCCTGGTGGCAGTCGGAGTTGCTTTGGGACTTCTGTTTGGTGGTCTCAATATTTATGTGAACTTCGGTCTTGGACCGCAGGACGATATGATCCGGAAAGTAGCCACACAGGAACGGATCGTAGCGCTGACATTTGATGATGGACCAAGTCTTACGTATACACCGCAGATCTTGGATATCCTGGCGCAATATCAGGTTCCCGCCGCCTTTTTTGTGGTGGGTGCCCATGTCGAACGACATCCAGATATCGTTCTGCGCATTGTTGAGGAAGGGCACGAACTAGGAAACCACACGTTCACCCACATCAACGTTCCGACTACAGGTACAACCCAACTAGCTTCGGAACTGGCGTTAACGAACTATCATATCTATGAAGCAGCCGGTGTCTATCCAGCCTATCTGCGCCCGCCTCGAGGAATGTATGATTCCCGGCTGCGCCAATGGGCTGAGCTTATGGACATGCAGATCGTTCTCTGGAGTCTATCCGGCCAAGATTGGTTGGATACGATGACGGCGGATCGCATTACGACACGGATTTTGCGCCGGGTGAGTCCGGGAGATATTTTGCTCTTTCACGACAGTGGATCCCTTGTGCGCAGTGAGGGAGCCAGTCGCTTGCGCACTGTGCAGGCACTGCCGGGAATTATTGAGGGGCTGTGGGCAATGGGATACGAGATTGTGCCGTTAGCTGATCTCATAGCCTATCCCATTGTGGAGCCGGACCCGGATGTTCTACCAATCTTTTAGTGGTGCCTAGGAACACGTCGTTGGTCCAAAAGGAGCCGCCCTGATGGGTGGCTCTTGTTCGATCGGCCTGTTTGAGCACGTATCCCAGCCGATGAACAAAAAATTGAAGGTTGTGTAAACTATCGTCATTGAGTGTTGCTTGGTGATATCGATACAAAGCTAAAGAAGATACGCAATCCAATTGCTTCAGATAATGGTTTCAGGATTGCAGACGTTCAAAGCGGGTATGACCACGTTCATCTCCTAGTTAATTGGAATCCGCAGCGTTCAACTCCGAATACCATCCAAGCACTGAATGGTGTTTCGGCAAGACTGCCATTTAAAAGAGTTCCCCCAGCTAAAGAAGAAACTTTGGGGAGGGAGTCCTGGGAACCCTTCTGACTTTGTGGCAACCGTAAGCGCCCACACGGGCATAACGTGACGGAATTGTGGACTCGCAGAAGCGATGCAAAATCGTTGTTTTGGCCTCTGCAGAAACCAATGAGGATCAACTGAATTGCCCTGCGATCGAAGCAACACACGGTGTACTGCGGGCTGCGGCCGGCGCTCAACGACTGCCAAAGAAGACCAAACAAGGCAGATGAAAGCTGCGAAAACGGACGACTGGCTCAGCGTCAGTCGTCCGTTTTGGGTATCGATCCAAGGTTGGTCTGCCAGGCCCACGGGTGCAGTTGCCGCCACGATTCCTCGTTGCCGTCAATGCGTGAACTCTGGAATCGCCCTTTGTCATTGGTGGACTACAACTCCATTAACCCGATGCTTTCGATCCAAAGTTTCCCGCTACTACCGCTGGGTACTTGCAGTTCAATGCCGCTCCATTCCTGCCAAACAAAGTCAGGATGGGACTCGGCCAAGTCCTGTAAAGGAATAAAAAACGTCTGTGGTACCATTTCGAAAGGACTATTGTACCGTCGTTCCAACGGTGCAGCCTTCGTGAATTGGCGGGGAACGTTGGGCGGGAGCTGTTGGTTCCATTGCTCGAGCCTAATCTCTATGGATCCAGGGTTTTCATCGCGCAGAACCAGTGCTGGAGTCAGCGGAACTTGGTCGGCCTCCGGAGACCGACCATCGGCGAGATTGAAGACCAGAGCCAAGGAATCCACCGATGCTCGAACGTTTTCGGTGAACCAGCCCAGCGGCAAATGCAGAGAATAGCGGGCTGGCGCCTCACTCCAGACCAGCTCTACGGCTTGTGCATCCAGTGCTGTGGTAGAACTGGTGACAGGATTCCGCTGCCGCCAGACGTCAAATCCGGTCGCAGCAATCGTCCCACCGGGCAGCGTGGTCGTTGTAAGATCAATGTCTTCACTGAAGTCAGCGATGGCCATCCATGTTGAGTCAGCGAACTGAGAAACAATGCTGTTGGTGATGCCGAATTGGGCAAGACTGCCCGCATAGCGGAGCAGATCAAAATAGTCGGTGTTCCCGGCCAAGGTTCCTTCCAAGAAAGCGCCGATGTAGACCTTGGCAGCCTCTCGTTGAATAGAGGGGTCCATGATCGGTGCTGTTTTGAGCACCGCTCCCAACGGCGGCGGCATGTCTTTGCGCCCCCACTCGGTGTTGAACTGACCGTGGTTGGCACCGTGAAGATAAATCGCCGCCTTAACCCAATACTGGCCATCGGTGAAGCGAAGCCTCTGGTAGGCGCTTTGGCCCATGAACAAGTGCACATCACTGTCCAAGCTTCCCTGCAGTGCCAGATAGTGAACATTTTCCAGAGGGACGTGGGTGTTTGCTGGCCGATACTGACCGTAACTAGGCGCTATGGCCACAACCGCCTGGATGGAGAAACCAAAGTCGAATTTCTCGGAAGCATCGTCGGGATAGTAGGTTAAGCCATTGAACGCCGCTGCAATGGCAGCGGCTTCTCCACCCCGGGAATGACCGATAAGGGCGATATTCTCTAAGTCCACGCTTCCGTAGAGATCATGTTCGGGGTCTTCTGTCCACAGGCGCCACTGCTCCAAGTGCTTCAGCAGAACCCAAGCCCTGGCATCGTTGTCTGTGCCGATGGACCCTGACCAGGACCCATTGAGGAAGTTCTGATCCACAGACACCGCGATATAACCACGACTGGCCAAAAACCTCCCGAGGTACTCGTACCCAGGATCGGAGAAATCCTCCATTTGGTGATTACCATGAACTATTAGGACCAAGGGGAACGGCCCCTCGCCATCGGGAAACCAGACAAGTCCGTTCAGGGGAAAGGCTGTCTGATCAAACCCCCAAAACCAGCGGCGCAGCGTTTCTTTATAGCCGGTCAGATCCGGAAGATAGGCTGATGCATCCACTGTTGTACTGCTATGGGCTACAGCGGCAGGTCTGTACTCTGGGCGACGCTGGTTAGCTCCGGCGCCGTACGTCCATTGGCGTACGCTGTGGGGCCCGTCCTGTCCTGGATGGGCCAGATGGCTGAGATCGACGCCTGCCATCTGCCAGGTAGTACCGGGATCCGACTCAGTTCCTGGCCAGAGCAGCCAACCCACCAAGGCACCGTTGAAGCCGAGTCCCAAGAGGACAACCAGGAGTGCTGGCAGTACTCGCTGGCGAACACGAAATAGAACGTAGAGGGCACCGCCTAGGAGCCATTGTACCGCGCAAAAGACGGCAGTGAAGACCAACGCAAACAGCAGCTGGTCTAGCAGGGCGTAGAGAGCGATAAAGAGAAACAACGCCATGGCGCCGCTCCAGGCAGCGAAACGGCGGGGCAGTAGACTGAGAACACCGAGAATGAGGTCGTTGAGGGCTACGGTCAGTAGAAAAAGTACGGCTACTACGGCGGTGAAGACCAAACCATCGCCCAGAAGACCAAAACCAATCCTCGAGCTCATGCCAGTGATCAACACTGCAGCCAGCAACAAGATGCCTAAGACCGCTGTCCCCCACGACCATGTTCGTCCAATACTTCCGTAAACCCTATGTAAAAAGCGCTGCCAAAGACGTCGAATGGTCTTCACACAGATCCAACTCCTTTTTCAACTGTGCGTTCGGTCAAGGTCGTTTGAAGCGAAAAGCGCAGAGCCGAGGAACCCAGCCCAGTACCGAAACCCATTTGCACCAGCTGGTCAACGTCGCGGCAGCGGCTGTGTTCGCAGAATATCTTGGATAACAATATTCAATTGATTGAACCGAAGACCGTACAGGAAACGCTCACCAGCGGATTGACTCCACACAATATCGCCGGCTTCTTCGAATTTTATGCCCCGGAATGTGAAATTCAAAACCAAACGAGCTTCGTGTGGAAATTCGGTGTCAGATAGGATCTGGGCGCCTGTTTCGTTCAAGTCGCGGATTACAGCCGGGTGTTCCAAGCGCCGCTCGCGAAACGGAAGCAAGGTGCCTTTTGTAGCCATGTGAAAGAACCGGGCTGGGATTTTTGTTT
The DNA here is from genome assembly GCA_007132255.1 of Limnochordia bacterium. GTDB lineage: Bacteria > Bacillota > Limnochordia > Darwinibacteriales > B1SED10-159 > SLOZ01. The sequence continues at coordinate 6,593 of SLOZ01000365.1, forward strand.
CTGCCCGGGGCTGCCGCCGCATATCGCTGCTGGCAAGGTGGTTCGGGTACTGCAGTCCTAACACGTGGGATTCGTCGTCCTCGAGGCGATGGACAATGATCCTTGACGAAAATGTTCCCCGCTGCTCGTCACCATCGAATAGATGCACATCTACGGGACGCCCGACCGTTGGTGAGCTTGCTCCAGACTGCGCGATGCGCACCCACACGGTTTCGCTATCCACACGGTAGATCGTGCCGGTGCCGAAACAAAGCATTTCTTTGGCCTCGGTGTCAAAACGGCTTCGCTCTTCGCGACCATGGATTTCTGCAGTTAGATTCAACAGGGAGCCCTGCTGCTGCCATTGATTCATGAAGCATCGCCTACTTTCTCGCACAAGTGACAAGAAATGCCACTTGTGGTACTATTCTTGTAGATGCTGAAAAGTCCTGCTTGCAGGCGGAATTGTCTGTCAGCGGTTCTCAGAGACGGCCCTGGTCTAACAGGCCTGCTAGCGGTAACGACTAAGGGGGAGGAATGAGTGTTGCTGCAATGGGAAGGAGTTCTGCTCAAACACCTGCGTGAGCTGGCTGTAAACATCGGCCGCCGACCCACCGGCTCTTGGAATAACCAGCGAGCGGCCGCGTATCTGGTGGATCAGTTGACGGCCTCAAATCTTGAGGTAGCGCAGCAGCCATTCCCCTGCCTTGATTGGCACCGTGGGGAAGCGGTTCTGGTAGCACCGGAAACGAAGATACCACTGCGCTCAGCCGATTACAGTGGCCCTTGTGATGCAAAGGGGCCTCTAGTATCTATCGGCACATTGACCGCTTTACAGGAGTCCTGTTTGCGCGGATCCATAGTTTTTTTGCACGGCTCGTTGACGGCAGAAGCGCTGAGTCCTAAAAACTTCCGGTTTTACAATCCAGCTGCGCATCAGGAGATTCTTGCTTTGCTCGAAGAGAAACAACCAGCCGGGATTATCACTCCTAGCCTACAGTCGGATCAATATATCAGTGTGATCGAAGATGGCGATTTTTCGATCCCCTGTGCTGTCATTGCATTGGATGCCGTCCCCGCACTGCTCCATTTGGCAGGCTCTTCGGTGCGCTTGTTCATTGGCAGCCGCCGGCGAGCATCGCACGGCAGTAATGTGTTAGCGAAAACGGGCCGACAAGGGCCGCGAGCGATTCTAACTGCCCACTTCGACACCAAGCCGGATACACCAGGGGCCCTGGACAATGCCGTCGGCACAGCAGCGCTGCTGACATTGGCGGAATATTGGCAGGAGCGACCACTAACGGATTCTGTTGAACTGGTCTTTTTCAACGGTGAGGATTATTTTTCCAACCCCGGTGAAACGCTGTATTTCGACACGGTTCTGCAGCGGCCACACGACATTCGGTGGGCTGCCAATGTGGATGGGATCGGTCTGCGGGAAAGCTCGCAGGGAGCAGCGGCCTTCGGCTGGCCTGCTCAGTGGAAAACCGACCTGGAGCAGGCATATCACCAAAACGGGATCGTGGCTATGGAGCCGTGGCAGCAGGGTGACCACATGCTCTATGTGCTCAATGATATCCCAACGTTAGCCTTTACATCCGTAGGAATTTTTGACATAGTCGATAGCGTGGTTCATACCGCGGATGATACACTGGATTTAGTCGAACCGACCAAAGTATTGCAGGTTGTGCGCTGCCTGGATGAGTTGGTACGAAAGTTTGTGTAGGAGGTGGTGGCCGTGGCTCACGACCGTTCACGACGTTTTATGGATGCCTTTATCGGTATTGAGCAGGAGCTGCGAGAGATTGCAAAGACAAGACACCATAAACCATTTTATACGTTGGTCAATATGTCTGCTAAGCGCAGTGCAATGGTCCATGATATCTCGGATGAGCTCAAGGAGTATGCTGATCTGCGCAATGTGATTGTGCATGAGCGGCGCAACAACGAACCGATCGCCGAACCCCACGAAGAAATTGTTCAGCGTTTGGAACATATTCTCAAACTGCTGCGAACCCCACCCGAAGTTGGTGGAACGTTTCTGGGTAAGGTAGTAACGTGCAGTTCGACGGACTTGGTGGCCAAAGCCGCCAGCGCCATGTATGAAAATACTTTCTCGAAGATGCCAGTCTATGATGGCGACGTTTTCCAGGGTCTGCTGACCGCAGAAGGCATTACGCACTGGTTGGGTGACCGGCTCAAAAATGATACCTGCTCGCTAGCGGAAGCAACGGTGGATTCAGTACTGGGGTACTCCCCAAACGGAAACTCCTTCGCCTTTATTGCCCGAGATTGTCCTGTCTTTAAAGTGATTGACTTGTTTGAGGAAGCCAGTCACCAGGGTCATCGGCTGCAGGCCATTCTGATCACCGAACATGGGAAACGCAATCAGAAGCCCATTGGGATCATAACGGTGTTCGATTTGCCACGGGTGTATTCGCTGATCGATGGCTGAAAACTTACTGAAGCCGCTGACCGTCGTCGGGATTCGTTCCTGGGAAGGAATTCTCATTGTTTTGACGAATTATTGTTCTTGAATCCATCTTTCCGCCCAAAGAAGATGGCCTTCTGAAGAGCCCGGTCTACCGGGCTTTTCCTTTAGACGAAACTTTGTCGAGGTGAAATCTTGTGATCTATGTGGACCAACTGTGTAACTACAATGGTCGTCATTGGTGTCATATGACGGCTGATGGTGAGGACGAGTTACATCGATTTGCCCTGGCCTTAGGAATTCAGAGACGCTGGTATCAAAATAAGGGCTACAAGTGGCATTACGATTTGGATCCCATCCGACGGCAACTGGCAGTGCAGCGCGGTGCGGCCGAGATCAACTCCCGCCAGATGGTGCGTTTGATGCAGGAGAGGCGCAGCCATGAGGCGGCACCGGCTTCGCGTTAGATGGCAGCGCTGGATCGAGGACTGTCTGAAGGGGATTTCACCCTTCGTTGTCTGGCAGCGGTTCCTGGGCTAGTCTAATGGGTAGAAGTTTTTAGGGAAACAGAGGACAGCTGGCCGTTGACGGGATATAGCTGTTCTGGATGCTATAGGGATGCTGTATGGATGAAGGGAGCGGAAGTGGATACTTGGTCGATGGCAAGCGGCCTCGTTCCGCGCTGGTATGAGATGGTCACTTATCGAAACGTTAGCTTCGATCCTCTTCATTGGAGCTGTAACAGCGGGGTTATTCGGACTCTTATTTCAGAATCTCGAACCGCTCAGTTCATCGGCCGCCGCCGTTAAATCTACGCTTTGGCTGTGGAGCGCCTTGGGCGCCGTGGTGGCACTGATTCTGGCCGTTGTGGGAGGACTGTGGCGACGCAGCTGGTGGGTCCTTGTCATTTGGCCTCTGGTTTGTGTGGGTTTAGGATGGCTTGCGTATGCTGGCTTGGTCTTTGCCTACCAGGACGCCCTGCTTTTTTCGCCTCGTCCGGCTAACATGCAGCGGGTAGAGGAACTGCGGCAGCGAGACGATGTGGAGGAACTGTTCCTGCCCATGAGCGATGGCACCATCCTGCAGGGATGGTTGGTCAAGCGTGGCTCAGTGGAACCGGGCCCCTTGATGATTCTGTTCTATGGGCAGGCCGGCGAGGCCAGTCGTTATGTGGATATGTCAGAGAATCTGCGGCGCTGGTCGACGGCCATTGTGAACTATCGCGGGTACGGTCTCAGTGAAGGCAGGCCCAACGCCCAGCTGCTGTTGGACGATGCGCTGACCATCTTTGATCTGCTAGCCGAGCGCGAGGATGTTGACGAGCAGCGGATTGTCACCATGGGAGGCAGTCTTGGCAGCGGTGTGGCTTTATATACCGCGGCGAAGCGACCTGCTTCGGGTGTCGTTGTATTTTCACCCTATGATACAATTGTCGGCGGCGTAACGAAGGATTTGATCCCACTGCTGCCCGTCGAGTATATCTTTCGTCAGGATTTTGACATTACGGAGCAGGCCGAAACGGTGCAGGTTCCGGTGTGGGCGGTCATTGGCATGCAGGATACCGTCATTTACCCAGCTCGCAGCGAAGCTATTCTGGAACGCATTCCCAGTACGGTGTATATGCAGCGGATCGAGGATGGCGATCACTACAGTATTTACGAAGATGATAACGTTTGGGCCAACCTGAACGCGTTTTTGCGGGTTTTCTGAGCGGCGAACGTTCCGGTGTCTGGCTTGGCGGCGATCTGCTCGGCTTGGGGTCGGGTTGTTGTGGTCGGGTTGTGGAGATCGGGTTTGTGGAGGGCCGTCGCTAAGTGCCATAACGCTAGAATGGGTGCTTGTGTTGGACAGAACTGATCGTTGAGCAGCACTGATCGTTGGTCAGCACAGCCCGTTGTTGGAGGAGAAGCGGGGAGAGTGGTGTGATGGTCAGCGAGTTTGTCGTCCGTGCACTCACCTTCGAAGATCTGTTCGAAGGTGCACTGGAGCACTTTCGACGTCGGCAGGAGACAACATGTGTGCTGTATTGGAACGGTCAATCCTTCAGCTATCGGGATGAGCAGTTCTCTGAAGACTGGGATCTCGTGGAAAAGGAACGGCGAATTGAGCGGCTCCGTCGCTGTTTACTGGACGGTGGTTGGGCCTGCGGTGTGTTTGAGGAACGGCATTTGCTCGGATTTGCCAATATCCAGCCCGTCACGTTTGGATCCCGAGGTCAATATCGCGAACTGGATATGTTTCACGTTTCGCGTCACCTGCGTCGGCAGGGTTGGGGACGACGACTTTTCCGGTACAGCTGTGAGCAGGCTCGAGCTGTGGGCACTGAGCTGCTCTACATTAGTGCCCATCCAGCCAAAGAAACCCAATTGTTTTATGAAGCTGTTGGTTGTGTGCCGGCTTCAGAGGTGAACGCCGATTTGCTTGCCAAAGAGCCCATGGATATTCAGCTAGAGAAGCCGTTGTAGACGAATGCGAACGGGTATGTCGGTGAATGTCTAAAAATAACAAAAAACAATAGATAAAACGGTAAAAAATAGTAAATTCCATAAACTACCATGTACCAGGTGTGTGGGGGAAATTGGAAAACCGTGTCCGGGATGGATGGTTCATTCTCGGAGATGCTGCAGTGCCCCAGGCTTTTGGATTCGAATGTGGGTGCGGTCAAAGACCAAAATCCCTTCTTCCTGCATTCGCTGCAGTTCACGGGACAGCGACGGGCGAGGAATTCCCAAATGTTCGCTCAGCCTACGCTTGGTAAACGGTAGTTTTACGGAGTAACTTCCCTGCTCTTTGACCTCTTTTGCTAAAAAATACAGAAGCTTCTGCCGTATGGAACTCAAAGAGAGGATTTCTATGCGCTCGGCCAGCATCACTACCCGGTTCGAGATGTTCTCGATGAAACGAGTTAGGATCTGTTCATCGCGTTGGAAAAGGCGAACCAGTTCGCCACGGGGGATCATCAAAACAATGCAGCGGCTGCTGGCGGGGAGAATGGAGCCTGGGTAATATTGCTCTTTGGCGAACAACACAGCTTCGCCAAAGGTCTGGCCTTCACTGAGATGGGCCATGGTAACCGCTTCACCTTCGGGAAACAGCTTCTGCACTTGCACCATCCCCTGCAGGACGATTCCTAAATGTTCGGCCGGTTCACCTTGGGCAGCGATGATGTCACCGGGCCCAAACTCCAGTGGTGTGACTTTGAGGTCTCTGAGCAGTTCCAAGATAGCTTCCGAACTGCGTTTACGGAAAAACGTGCATTTCTTTAGTGAGGCGAGGAAACATTTCATAATGACCTCCAAATAAATCGGTAATGAGTAACATATGTTACCATGTTACTCATTAAAATGTACTATACTCACTGTGGACTTGTCAAATAGGAGTGATGTTTGGATGAAGCGAAAAATCGTATCTATTAATGAGACGCTCTGCAACGGCTGTGCGTTATGTGTTACGGCCTGTCACGAAGGCGCTATTACCATGGTAGATGGCAAGGCTCGGCTCGTCAGCGATATATATTGTGATGGTTTGGGAGACTGCCTGCCGGCTTGTCCTACTGGCGCCATCGAGATTATTGAGCGAAATGCCGAAGCCTTTGATGAGGAGGCGGTTCAGGAACGGATGGCCGAGACTGCGGCTCAGCGGCAGGAACCTATCAGCGGTGGCTGCCCGGGTTTGCGCAGCATGAGCTTAAATCAAGAACCAGCTCAAGTACCAGCAGCGGCCGCCGGGGCAGCGCCAGCCAGTGGCTCTCTGACTGCATTTCGGCCTTCGCAGTTGGGACAGTGGCCCGTACAGTTGCATCTGCTAAACCCACAGGCGGAGTATTTCAAAGGTTCC
>SLOZ01000353.1 GCA_007132255.1 Limnochordia bacterium
AGGCCATGAAACTTTAGTTCCAAGAGCTGTTTGATCAACTTGCCATCAGCCGCGTCCACCTGCTGCCGCACCATATAATAGCCTTTGATGAGATTCTCAATCTGTTTGCTTAACGCGTGAAAAAAGCCCAAAACCTTGACATAGATGACCGTGATACCACCAGCAGCAAGCTGCGATGATACGACATTTTTCGCCACGGTAATGTTACCATCGGCTTTGATTCGGGCATGGCTGACCAGTCCAAATACCTGAACGCCGCCCCGTTGGGTTTCTATGATAACTCGATCGAGAACGCTGCCACGAACAATGACTTCACCTTGGAATCGAATGTTACCGGTGGAAATGTCGGCATCGCCCGGAAGGTCATAAATCTGTAGAACGCGGACCACCCCAGCCTGGACCACGGGCAGGCCACCTTCGGCTGCAATAATCTGATTGCCATCTTCGGTTACCTCAGCGCCAGTTCCGGCTTGCAGAGCATTCTCGCGAGGTTGCTTGGCGGGAATCACGTTCCCATAGACGTCGATGCCATCAACACCCGGTTGAGGTGGAATGCGCTCGGCCAAGAGGGCCCCTTCTTGAACAGCTACAACAGCCCCAGCTTCAAAATGATCAATGCGGTCTGCTTCGAGATCTGCGGCAGACTTCCGTTCGAAACGATAGCGGATTTCGCCGTCCACCGGCTCCTGTGGAGCTATTCCCCGTGCCACAATGGCCGTGGTGTCTTGGCGGGCCAATACCTCCGGGGTCAGTTCTTCAAGATCGATACCATACACAATACCAAGAACTTGCAGGCTTTCTTTGACATCATCGATGGTGGGCGCCACAGCAGGCAGTGTTTTTTTGATCGTGCGTATCGGAAGCCGCCGGCTTCGCGGTTGATCAGGCAGTTGCACTCGGTGACCATCGATTCGGGACAAAAAGAGTGTACAGGTCAAACCATCATCGGAGACCGCTGGTTCCAAACGTGTCATGGGTTCTTGGTCCTCAGGCAGCTGAAGTTCGAGACCCTCAACGCCAGCGGTGAGTTCAACTTCTCCCGAAACTTCTGCGCCATTGTAGTTGGCCGTAAGCCCTTTTTCTAAGACCAAGACCCCGGGTAAACCGGAGGGCCCTGGTGGCTGATAGTGTAGGGAACCATCATGGACCCACAGCATTCCGTGCTCGGTGCTCTCATCGTCGGCAACCGAGTCGCCTTCTGCAGCTTGTTTTGGAGTCAAGCGGACTTGGGCACCGCGCGCCACAAGTCCAAACAGCTTCGTGTCTGGCTCATGCAGTACTTCCCATTCCACCTGCTCTTTTGTTAACCGGAGAGTCTCAAGCCCTTTTTGAATGGCCTCGTCCACAGTGCGTCCCGAACTAATAATGCCATCCACCATGATATCACCTACCTATCACTAAGCCGTCTTTTTTTAAATATAATAACTGATTCGCTTAAGCCCAAAGGAACTAGGGTTCATGATCTGTTCAGCAGAACCGACGACAAAATAACCGCCAGCTTTTAAAGAAGTCATGAATTGCTCGGTCAGCTTCTTCTGTGTTTCGGTCGTAAAATAGATAAATACGTTTCGGCAAAGAATAAGGTCAAAATGTTTCTCGTAGGAATCCTTCAGCAGATTATGCTGTTTAAAACGCACTGAGCGTCGGATTGGTTCCGCAATTTCATACATGTCTCGTTGTTTGGAGAAATATTTATCCAGCAAAGGCTGAGGAAGGGCGTTCAGCTGATTCGGGATATATTGCCCGTTCATGGCCTTTTTCAAGATTCCCTCATCGATATCCGTAGCCAAGAGGTCTTTAAACTTTCGCCGCTGTTCTGTTAATAGGATGGCTATGGAGTAGACTTCAGCACCGATGGAACAACCAGCACTCCAGATCTTCGGTTCTCGACCATTGGTCGTGATCTCTGGTAGGATCTTCCGTTCCAGTGCCTCGAAAACGCTCTGATCTCGAAAAAAGTGTGAAGTGTTGATCGTTAGATACTCGCTGAACTTCGCCCGATGGAGTGGGTCGTCCTTCAGCACGTTAACAAGACCAGAAAAATCGTCTAGACGATGTCGAGACAACCACTGAGTGATGCGTCTTTGCATCTGTTGTTCTTTGTAGGAGTCGAGATCGACACCCAGAATGGCATGTACTTGCCGCTTAAATCCCACATAATCCATGTTCACGGTGCTCTAACTCCTTCACAGACAGGTATTGACCAGCTTGATGATTCCTTCGGCCACGCGGTCAATTGGCAGAACATAGTCGGCATGCCCTTCTTCGAAGACAACGCGGGGCATACTGTAGATCGTCGAGGTTGCTTTATCCTGAGCAATCGTATGGCCTCCCGAAGCCTTGATAGCCGCCATGCCAGCAGCTCCATCGCGGCCCATTCCTGTAAGTACAACGCCGATAATTTTGGAGCCAAATATGGCAGGTAGACTTAGCATTGTGACATCGGCAGCCGGACGAAGATACTGAACAGGGGGGTTTTGGTTCAAGTGAATCCGTCGATCCGGTCCAACAACCATGTGATAATCGCCTGGAGCAATGAACGCGAGACCGTTGCGCAGCGAGTCTCCCTCCTGTGCTTCTTTAACGCTCAATGGTGATAGGTTGTTTAATCGTTCAGCGAAACTCTTGGTGAAGCCCTTGGGCATATGCTGCGTGACAAGAACGGCGGCTCGTAGATCGGCAGGCAGACGCAAGAAAACTTCTTCTACGGCCCTCGGGCCTCCAGTGGACGAGCCAATGCTAACGACGATGCGGCTGGCACCGAGTTCTGTTGAAGTCCGAAGACTGCGGGCTTTGAACGCTGTTTTGGGCGGGTTCACCACAATCGGTTCGGTTGGTACAGAGGCGGGACGTCTCGGGGCCTTACGGACTTGAGCTTGGTGGGCTGCTCGGATTTTTTCCGTAATTTCCTGCGCTGCATTTTTAAGGTCCAACGAAATCGAACCGGAGGGTTTGGGGACGAAGTCAATAGCGCCCAACGCCAGCGCCTTCATCGTTACGTCAGAACTGCGTTTCGTCAAACTAGAAAGCATTACAACGGGCAAGGCATGCTTTTCCATGATGGCTTCGAGGGTAGCCAACCCATCTAAAACCGGCATCTCGACATCCAACGTGACGACGTCGACTGGCAGCGTCATCAGTTTGCTCAGTGCATCTTCCCCATTGCGGGCTGTAGCCGCAACGGTTAGGTCCGGCTCCTCATTGATGATCTCGGAGATGACCTTGCGCATAAAGGCGCTGTCGTCCACCACTAATACTTTGATGCTCAACACCGCTCACCTCAAATCTCAATCGGCTGCTTACCAATACTCTGAACGGTCACTATACCGGTCTCGATGGTAAGCTTCATCTTTCTACCCTGATTGCCGCCCG
>SLOZ01000200.1 GCA_007132255.1 Limnochordia bacterium
CACCAATGATCAAATATTTCACACCCTCACTCCTCCGAGATACTGATCTCTAGACCCTGCCATTCCACAATGGCTCGACCCGTACATGTCCGAGCCTCCATCACCAAGTACCACTGACCCACTTGCGGTTCAAAATGATAGATCTCCGTCGCATGTTGAGGGCCGCTCAAGACGATCTTCATCGATTGTTCTGCAGCTGGATTCCACAATACCAATGTTAAGTCGCCGGTACGAACCGTCAGATCAAACGTCAACGAGATCCGCTTTGCTCCGAGTACCGGAGTTAAGATCAAATGGTTGCGAAACGCCACCGGGTCGTCCCAAACCTGGACGATCCGACCCGTTGAACCCAAAAAGGCCGATCCGCTGCCCCATACAGCGAACCCGATTAACAGCAAAAAAGCCAGTACTCTAAGCTGAACATTCATGTCACTCATCTCCCAGCTGCATTCTTACTCTATGGATATTGCCCTTGCGGGGAGAAACTTCCTTGTCGTTGGCGCTCATTCGGCAAGACTTTCGTTCGACAGAAATCGTCACGATGACGACGTAGAGACGTGGTTGGCTAGATAGTCGTCGCGAAGCAGCCCATAACAGACTTCGTCATGGTAATCCCCATCCCGATACCATTTCCCCCGCCGTACACCTTCCTTAACAAACCCCACAGCCTCGTAGGCGCGCTGGCCGGCGGTATTGTTGTTCCAGCAGACCAGTTCAATGCGGTTTAGACGGAGCTGCTCAAAACCGAAGCGTAAAAACAGGTGCAGAGCTTCACGACCAAAACCCAAGCCGCGATGGGACCCATCGCCAATCACCATACCCAACTCGCCCCAACCGTTTTTTTGGTCTATGTGGGTAAAATCAATTTGGCCGATGTACTCCTGCGTTTCCTTGTGAGCAATGACGAAACCGTTCCATTGATTGCCCATCGCCATTTCCAAAAATTCGCGGCTCTGCTTTTCGGACTGTGGATAGAGAAAAATGTCCGATAAATGCTGGACTGTTGCGGGGTCGTTGACCCAACGGCGGATAGAGTTCAGATCGCTCTCTCTGTACTCGCGAAGCACAATCCGTTTTCCATTCAACCTAGGCAAAACCGCCACCTCCTGAATTGGCTTGCGGACACAGAGAACCACTGTGCCAAACATCCACTGACGACTTGGAGAATCACAAAAGATTGCCTGTTCGCGCTGTTCCATAGTGTACCGCTTTCTTTCATCTTTCGCCTCCCCTGTCGGTAATCCCTTCTCAGGTCAGAGCGGAAACTCTCGCTGACGTCCAACGCTCCGGAGGGCAGAGCCGTAGGCCAGCGTCGAACAACGTGTTTCCACGGCCAACGTTGGCAGTTCAACTGGGAAAAACGCTTGCTAAAGGTGGATCGCTCTGGTTGGTAAACCATGCATTGTTTCGTGCAATGTTCGCTGCATTGTTCGGTGCATTGTTCCTTGGGAAACCGGGCTGCTAGAACACCGGACGAGCCGGGCTTCGACACCAGAAATTCCAAAACATCCCATAGAGGGAGTTTTCCTTTGGGTGTCGAATCAATATAGCAAATACATAGATGAATAGTTCAGAAAGGACGTGCAGTGGATTTGCAGATTAAGCAGACACTCCAGCAGATGGGCCCCAACCTAATATTGTTCTCCCTGGCCGTGGCAGCCCTGGGTTTGACCTCAGGTATTCACGAAACCAGCTTCAACAACTATCTTTATGACACCTTTGAAATCGGGGCCAGTGCTCGCGGAATTTTGGAGTTTCCCAGAGAACTGCCCGGCTTATTGGCGGCGGTTTTGGCCGGTGCGTTGATCGCCTTCGGCTTGGTTCGAGCAGCAATTTGGTCCATGGCCTTTTTGGCCGCTGGCCTCTTCGGCCTTGGTTTCTTGTCGATTTCGTTCCCAGTGATGGTCGTCTGGATGGTTATCTGGAGTATTGGCAACCATGTGTTCATGCCGTTGGAAGGATCCATTGCCGTCAGCCTGGCTGGTGAGCGAAAGATTGGCCAAGTTCTCGGCCAGCTGGGGTCGATCCGCCTGGCGGCGACACTACTGGGAGCCGGGGTGATTTGGATCGGCATGGGGGGCTCTTTGTTGGAGAACCTCACGTACAGGCACACCTACTTTATTGCTGCCGTGGTAGCTCTTTTGGGTGTTTTGATCCTGCTGCGGATGCCCAATGTCCGGCCCAGTGGCGAACGACAAAACCGGATTGTCTGGCACAAAGAGTATTGGGTGTATTATACACTCTCTCTGCTGTGGGGAGTTCGCAAACAGATCTTTATTACGTTTGCTCTGTGGCAGCTGGTTCAAACCTTCGAACAACCGGCTTCCATCGTAGCAGGTTTATGGATCATCACAAGTCTCATCGGGGTGTTTTTCCGTCCGTACCTGGGCAAGCTTTCGGACACCTTCGGTGAACGGACCATTCTGTTGGCTGAAGTACCGATTACCATGCTCATTTTCACCGGTTATGCAGTGGCACCCAGTCTTGGAATTGCTGGCTTTGGACTGTATTTTATGTACGGCTGCTATATCTTTGACTCGGTGATGACGGCAACGCCAATGGTGCGAACGAGTTATGTCAGCAAAATCCTGAATAACAAGAATGACTTGGCCCCGACGCTGGCCATGGGTGTCAGTTTAGACCACATCACAGCCATGATTATGCCAGTCTTTGGTGGATTTGTTTGGGCAGTGTTTGGAGCCCACTATCTCTTCTTGGGAGCCGCCGCTTTTCTGCTGCTGCATGCATGGGCTGCCCACCAGGCCACCGTGCCCAAAACACCCAACAGTCAAGAAGCTGCTGCCTAACCCCGACGTTTGCGAAGCGCTTCCGCCTGACTCAGGCTGAAGCGTTTTTCGCGAAGGAATTCCCATTGGGCGCAGGAAAATGGCTGATAGCCCGTGAAGTGAGCACAAAAAGCAATTATTAGGAGGGATCATCGTATGGCTGCACAGAAAAGGTTGTTCGTGCTATCCGGCTTGCTGATCATGATACTGATCTCCGCCGGTTGTCTTGGAGGTTGGAGCCAGACTTCCTGGCAGGTTCCTATTGCCATCCGGCTGCTCGAAGAAAGCATCACTACGCAGGATATTTTGGGAAATTTGAGCGATGCGGAACTAGATGTTAGTGAAGGCGAGCCTGTGGCCCTGCGCGTCGAGGATGCTTTTGTGCTAGAACCGGATGTAACCTTAAGCATTCCGGATTTCGATGCCACTGGTACATACCCGAACGTTCTTGTGGATTCCTTGAACAGCAGTGAACTTACCGAAGAATCCACGGTGTTTGTCGAAGTTTCTTTGGCCGATCTGTTTGAAGTGGAGGACTTTACACTCCAGTCGCTCACGGTCAATTCGGCTCGTTTTGACGTTACGCTCAAAGACACGGATGCTGAGGTTGGCCCCGCAACCGATTCGAAACGGCGCATCGTTGCGGTCTATTTGCGGACCGATAGCCACGAGGTCGACGTTTGGGACAGCCAGGAGCAGGCAGTATTCCTTGATGGCCGCACGGTATACCCCGAAAGTGAATTGGTGCTTGCTATAAACGTGAGCGACCGTACGGAGGCGTTTGTCTGGGAGGTCACCGGCCAAAATTTGACGCCTGCTGCGGCTAACGCCTCCTTCGAAGAGGTGCTGGCATTGGACATAGAGCCCATCGAACTTGGTTTCGGCGGTTCCGATCAGCTGCAGCCGCTCTTCGAAGCCATCAGCGCGATCGACATCGACATGTCTTTCGTTTTGAACAACGCAACCGGTGCCGAGATTTCTGGATTCGACACTTTGGAACTGCATTTCGTGGGCAGCGAAACGGAGATTTTGGAGATCACCGAAACCTTCATTGATGAGTCCGATACCGTCACCACCATTACGATTCCTAGTGGCGTTCTCTGGCCCTACATCAAAGGCCTGCCCGATACCGTAGAGGTTGTGGGCCAGTTGACCATTGGTGGTTCGGATCAGGAACTGTCGTTCACTGCCAACCAGCTTGACGGCGTGGTTGATGGTTTTACCACGTTTTCCCTAAGCATGGAGTTTACAGCGGATTTTTCTGAAGTAGAGCCGTTCCTAACCGATGCTGCCGAAGTCACAGCGGATCCTGCCAGCGTGGATGATATGGATGAACTAGGTGAATTGGTACTCTTTGTTGAAGCCGCCAACCAGCTTCCGGTCGGGGTTGAACTGTTCTTGGACGTTTCGTCAGACGAAGCGTTTTCCAGTATCAATACCGACTACCTTGAGGTGGGAACCATTCCACCGACGGGCCAATCAGACACGTTAGCCCTGCCCGTGGATGAAACGCTCAAGAACCTGCTCCGTAACGGTGGTTATCTGCGAGCTCGTTTGGTCATCTCGGGTGATGGCAAAATGGTGGTTCGCGGAGACGATACGGTCAGAATCAGGGTTTGGGTAGAAACCAGAATGAATGTTTCGTTCGATTCGGACAGCGATACGTGAGGGGGATCATCATGCAGCGAACCATAACCATCGTAGTCGGGCTTATGTTGCTACTTACATTGAGTGCTCCTGGAGCAGCCGCATTATTCGGAGATGAACTGGTTGGGGGAAGCTCCCTGTTGGACGCAGCTGTAGGTCTGCAGCCCAGTACCGGTAACCCAGCTCGCCTCCTCGCTCCTACCAACCAGGAATTTGCTTTGGAGCTGCCGTTAACCGCATCTTTATCTGCTTGGAATATCAGTACCCTGCAATTGCTGGGCGAGACCTGGACAGATGAACAGCGCGACCGGGTGGGTGCCGGCGTTGGAACGGGAGGGCTCACTGCGGCTGTCCAAGCCGGTCCCTTCCTTGGCTATCGCTATGGAAACTACGCAGGGCGCGTGGGAGTCCGCGGTATCGGGGCAGCCACCGTACCCAAATCCATCACCGATATTGCCTTCTACGGTATCGATCTCGTCGGAGACACCTTTGGTGATGACGTCACGCATACATTTGATCTCAGCGAAACTGACGGCTGGGGCGCTGCGTACCTGGAAGCGGCAGCTTCTGCGGCTGTGGACATGCCAGCTGCCGCAGAGGTATTAGGTGTCCAACAGGTCACAGCGGGCGTCACCGTCAAATATCTGCGGGGTTTGGCCTACGTCTCTACGGACATTCGCGGTCGACTGGAAGCCGAATCGGTCGCTGCCGATACAACGATTACAGTCACCGATCTGCAGATAGGCTACGTGGAATCCACCAGCGGCCAAGGATTCGGTGCTGACCTTGGCGTTAGTGTTCAGGTGAACGACCGAATCACAGTGGATGCATCGATCTTGAACATCGGGCGCATAGTATGGAGCGGCGTCAGTGGCGAATCCATGGTATTGCCTGAGGATCACGAAGGTACACTCCTGGGCTTTTCGTTTACCCGAGATCCGTTCGCCTTTGCCATTGAGTTCGACGAAGATCTTGAACTAGAAGAGATTGCCTACGACGGCAGCGACATTGCCATGACACTGCCGTTGGAACTTCGCTTAGGAGCTTCGTACGTATGGAATCCGCAGGTGACCTTCGCTGGTCAAATCCACCACACCAGGGTCACTCGGAGCCAAACCCAGCGCAGCGTCAGCAGCGTGAGCATGGCGGCCGAATATCGCCCTCTGGAAATCCTGCCACTGCGCACCAGCCTCACAGTGAACAGCCGTGCTGGTGTCCAGCTGAACGCTGGCTTCGGTGTACACAGCGGGCCTGTCCGCTTTGACGCCTCGCTGACCAATGTGGCTGGACTGCTCTTCGACACCAGTGGCGGCATGGGCTTTGGTATGCGAATTGGCGTCGGTTTTTAGAGGCCGAAATCAAACCGGGAACTCGATACAGGGTTCTCGGTTTTTCTTATGGCAACCCCCGCCTTTCGGTTCTGTTTCCCAGAGAACGATGCGTGGGTTACGACCGAGTACGAAATGCCGCGCAGCAGGCATTTCCCCGAGTGGAACCGTCAACGTTGGGCGTTGGAACCCGGCCATGCAACTGGCCTGCTAGGCTCCTGCTGAAGGTATCTTCCCCCGTCGGAGTCTCCCCCTTCACTCCATTTTGCCCAGAACCAGTGGAAACACCCTTTTATAGCGGTTTCTCCCAGTTCTACCAACTGTTTTCGGCGCTGAAGTACGTCTATGCAGCAGACTCCTCCGTCAGTGACCTGACACCATCAACGATGAGACGAGGCTGCCGGCTGCCTGCTTTCTAGGCAGGCCTGCTTCGCAGCAGCTGCCTCCCAGCTCGGCAGCAACTGCAATCCCGCCGCCCAAATTTATCCAGGCTGTGTTATACTAAGTTTGGAATGACGTGTCGAACAAAGACGGCGAACGTGCGGCGAAGCACCGGTTAACTCGCCATGGCGCCCCAACACAGGTATCTCTGAAGCTGAAGGCGCTCAAACAGACCGCAAAATCCGCAAAAACCAGGTTTTTGCGACCCAAACCCAGGAGGTAGTTCGATGGCTCTTATGCACTGTACGTTTTTCTCAGAGGTCTTGAACGTAACCACAGCGATGAACGTAATTCTCCCCCAAGATCGTCCATACTTACCCGTACAACCACGGAATCCAGCTGCAGGAGAAAAGCACCCAGTCCTCTTTCTGCTGCACGGCATGACGGATAACCATTCGGCATGGCTGCGTAATACCAGTATTGAGCGTTACGCCGAAGCCAAGGGTCTAGCTGTTGTTATGCCGGAAGTCGATCTCAGCTTCTACACAGATATGGCCTATGGCCGCAAATACTGGACATTCATCAGCGAAGAATTACCGGTGCTGGCAAGGACATTCTTTCCGCTCTCCGAAGAACGCTCGGAGACCTTTGTGGCGGGCTTGTCCATGGGCGGTTACGGTGCCTTCAAGCTAGCGCTTCGATGCCCGGATATGTTCGCTGCCGGGGCTAGCCTTTCGGGTGCTTTAAACATGGCCGATGTGCGCACGCGCCGCACCGACGCAGATGCTAACCAGCTCTTTGACTTGATCTTTGGTCAAGAGCCGTTCCACGGAACCGACAATGATCTGCTGCATGTGGCCAAGGAACTGGGCGCAGCCCCGGGACTGAAGCCAGCCCTCTATCAATGCTGCGGTACCGAAGATTTTTTGTACGACGATAACCTCGTGTTCCGTAACACGGCCGCAGAAGCCGGCCTAGATCTTACGTATGTAGAGGGACCAGGGACCCACGAATGGGGCTATTGGGATGTCCATATTGAGAAAATCCTTCAGTGGTTGCCTCTGGAACTTCTTGCCAAACCACAGCCTGACGCCGATTAATTGGTGGTTTTTCGCGATATGTTGCTTACCTGGTATGTGGGATTTTATGGAACTTTTTGCGCACAATGGGCCTTCCACCTTACAGGAAGGTCTTTTTGGTTGCATGTCAAATGTCTTATTACTAAGGGATGGAAAGACATGACATTCGTCGTGGGAGTCGGTTAACCATCGTTACACTGCAGTTCTCTGTCTTCGAGCTTGTTGGTCCAGCCCTGTAATTGGAACGGAGGTTGTGCTATGTCCAAAGAACTTGAGGCTTTGGTTCAACAAGCCATTGCTGCCATGAATCACCTGCGTTTTCAAGACGCTTTAGCGCTCTGGACCCAGGCCCATATGATCGTGCCACTGCCCTCGTTTCGAATTCACGAAGCCATGTGTTGGCGGCAACTGGGAAATTTGGAGCGAGCTATGGCCGTACTTAAACCGCTTTTGGATGAACCAACGTATCCTGCTTTAACAGCTGCGATTGCGGCGCAATGCTATTGGCAAATGGATGATCCAGCCCAGGCTGATCATTACCTGAGTGAAGGTCTGCGTCTATTGTCCACGGAGGGTCAAAACTCTCCCCAGTCTATTGAGACGGCTCAGGAATTGATGTTAGCGGCGGGAATGATGAACCAACACACCACCGTAACGAAAATTTTCCGTTCGACACCCAAACGATCCACGACGGTTTTGCTATACGGAGCGACGGCATATTTCAACCGCGGTTTCTTCGGCGAAGCCCGACGGCTCTGGAAGAAACTTGACGAAGAACTAGCGGTGGCCTTCATGGCTGTTTCGAAATGGATCATCGAAGGTATCGTTCCACCGTTTTTTCTGGAATACGATTTCGACTGGTCTCCGTTCATCAAAGATCCCACTGACGATGCGGTAGAAGAAGCTCTTGGTGAGCGTCCGCTGTCGGGGATGGTACGAGTCCAGTTGGTTTACCAGATGCTGAATGCCGACAATGCAGCCCATCAGCGCTGGGATACCGCCGCTTTGCTGTTCGATGACGCCTCGCCTTGGCAGGAAGAACTGGGGAAGAGGCTGCTGCGAGCTTCCTGGATCGAGCAGCCGCTGCGGAAGCGCATTCTGCAGCAGTTGGTGGCTAATGGTCAATTGGCGGCTGATCAGCCGCTGTCGTGGTGGCAGTACGGCCGGGTGAGCAAAGTAACTCCGCAAGCCCTGGAGGTCCTCACGAAACACCAGTGCATTGACCATACGGAACAGGCGCTCAACCATATGCTAGCTGGGCGGGAAGCGACGGCCTTGAGTTTACTGGAGAAAGCGTATCGCTGGATGCCCGGCGATGCAGTCATCGGCTTAGCCTTGGTGGAGTGTCTCCACGTTCTAGGAGAGACTCAAAGGGCTAAAGGGCTGTTTCGTACTCTGGGCCAATATTGGGTTGGGAATGAAACGTTTCATCGTGATGCGTCCTTAGTCGCTGAGTTTATGGATGATCACAGTATGCGACGGCATCACATTGCATCCTTGTCCCAGCTGCGAGAAAGTGCCCTTGAGCCAAACGTCCACTAGCAGACCTGCCTAAACACGAGCATCCGGGCCAAATGGATCAACAAGAGAGCCAGCTAACGGTCGGCCACTTGACGTGTGCGTAGGCCAACCTGCTGGCAAATGAACATGCGAAACGCCGCCGCTCCTAGGAGCGGCGGCGTTTGATCGTCTGTCGTTCTGGCTGTTCCGTCGGGTCACTGGCTTGTTTCCAAGTCGGTGAAGTGACTGCGCACCCAGGCCAAGTCTGTCTCCGGGCAGTGGCATTCAAAGTTCAGGATGCCTTTGTACTCCGCAATAGCCAGCGCTTGGAAGACTCGTGCCATGTCGATGGTCCCCTCTCCGATGGGCAGGTGCTCATCCCTCTGTCCATGGTTGTCGTGACAGTGGACATGAAACAGCTTGCTGCCCAAAACCTCCACAAAGGCTGCTGGATCGTGGCCGCTGCACCAAGCGTGGCCAATGTCCAGGGTAGCACCGACATTACTGCGCTTCACATCGTCCAGCAGCGCCGCCAACTGGCTGGGTGAACGATAGCGTTCATGGGGATACACAAGGTTCTCCACGCCAATTCGCAGTCGCGGTGCGTAATCGGCCAGTTCCTGCAGGGCCAGCACACAGCGGTCATGTCCCGCCATCAGCATTTCTTGCATACGAGTTGACGCTGGCTGGAAGTCATCTTGGTTCCAGGGACCATCCGGCAGTCCCAAGATACTCATGACAGGATGCACAACCACCAAAGACCCGCCGAGCTGCTGGGCGAAGTCCAAACACTCTTTGAACTGTGTCAAGGCGGTACGACGGACAGTGCGGTTCAAGCTAGAAAGATTCACATCCACCAAAGGGCCGTGAACCGTGAATTCCGCTCCAGCCTCCTTTAGGTACTGCACTCGCTCGAGGTAATCAAAGGTCTGCCAGGTATCCAAGTAGGGTTGAACATAGGAAACCTCGACGCCATGAAACCCCGACGCCAAAAACCGCTCAGCATCGGCGGGACCTATCTGCTCAGCCATGAGCGGTGAGAATTCCATTTTCACGAAATATTGCACGCAGCATCCTTCCTCTCACCATTGCACCTTCTAGCAGACCTAGCTCGGCACGGCCCCTGGAATCACAGCAAATGCACGGTTGTCCCTGTGGCAGAGGCGCTGAATCAGGTAGCGTCCCGAGAGCATGCTGCCGGGTAATCCGGCCATGGAATCGAACCACTGACCAACCATATACAGGCCTGACAGATCCGGATGCTGCCAAGGCAGTTGGACGGGCTCTTCCTTAGGCCCGATCGTCCACCCCATGTAACTTCCCCGCCAAAGATTGGTGTAGCGTTGGTAGGTTAACGGTGTAGCTACATCAACCATTTCTATATGGCCACTGACCTGCGGAAACCGCTTCTCCAGCTGTTCCTGGGTAAGGAGAGCCAACTGTTCCTTAGCCGTCTTGTAGGCAGCAGGATTCTGGGCCAATGCTGCCCAATGGTCGTAGTCTGCGAAGATCGTGGATACGACCAAAGACTTCCCCGGTGGCTGCAGATCCGTATCGTAACAGTAGTGCCGAAAGTTCATATTCTTGTTCTCCAAACCCGCCAAATTCACAGGCTTGGGCAGCCGCAGATAAACGGTATGGGGCTCATTGGCGAGGTCAGCATCAACACCGAAGGAGACCTGGCAGGACGTAAATGTGTCCAAGTGGCGGAAATTTCGTTCACTGGCAGCCGGCGTGTGAGCATCACCCAATAATTGCCGGAATAGATGGTGCGCATCGACACCTGCGACGACAATATCTGCGGAAACTTTAGTTCCGTCACATAGTTGAACACCCACCGCTTGCTGCCCTTCGATGAGGATCTTCGCAACGGGTTGCCCCAGATGCAGTTGCCCACCCAACGCCTCATACTTGGCAGCCATATCGGAGGCCACTTGCAGCGACCCTCCTTTGGGGAAACCAATATCCCCCGTGTGCAGAGCAGCCAAAGTGGCCAGCAGTGTCAGCATACTGTATTCGCCCGGGATAAACCGGGTCAACAGCCGCCGCAGCCACGTATTTTGAAACCTTGAGCAGTACTCCTCCACTGTCTGTCCCTGGTACTTGCGCATCGGGCGCACAAAGGAACGCAGCGACCACAATTCCTGCAGGCTATCTTTCCATCTGACAAGATCCCGGGGCTGTTCAATGGGCAGATCCAAGGTCGCAAAGGTTCTAGCATCCGCCAGCAGCCGCTTCATCCGTGCCGCATCTTCGGGAGCATGTGTCAGAAACTCATCCTCGAGCCGCTCTAGGTTGCTGTGCCAAACGAGGCGAGTGTCACCATCTTCCAACTGGTAAAACATCTCAAATGGATGGGCATCCGTCAGGTCCACACCCACAGCCTGCCAAGCGCGAAAAAATACGGAGTCCGGTTGAGTTCCGAGGAGCCAATGGATGCAGCCATCCACTGTATAGCCCTGGCGCTGCCAACCGGTACAAAGCCCCCCTGGCACCTTGTTTTTTTCAAAGATTGTCGTTTCGTAACCATTGATCTGCGCAAAGATTCCTGCCGTCAGCCCTGAAACGCCGCCTCCGACAATAATCATCCGTTCACCCATTTGGCATCTCCTTCGCAGCCCCGAGCACTGCAGCGTGTCTCAGCGTCCTGTGGGGACTCCCATGGAATCCAGCGTTAGGCGCAGCCCCTCGTCCAGGGGTACTTGCGCTTCCCAACCCAGCTCGCTGCGGGCTTTTTCGACATTAAAGTAACTATGCAGGATATCCCCAACCCGCGCTGCCTTGTAGGCCACGGGTAACTGCATTCCTGTAACGGCGGCCATGGTTTGGTAGATATCCAAGACACTGGTGGCTGTGCCAGTACCGATGTTGTAGACTTGGCCGCTGCCGCCGCTCAGTGCCGCAATATTGGCCCTGGCGATATCTTTAACGAAAACGAAATCACGCGTCTGCTTGCCGTCACCGAAAATGACCGGCGGTTGTCCATGCAGGAAGCAATGGGCGAAGATAGATACAACACCACCTTCTCCTGTTTTCCCTTGGCCCGGACCGTATACGTTGGCATACCGCAGAACTGTGTAATCCACGCCGTGCAGTTCTTTGAAGGCAGCGGCATAATGCTCTGGCGTATGCTTGGATATGCCATAAAAGGAAAGGGGTGCCACCTGATGGTGTTCATCGACACCCAAGTACTGTGGTTCGCCGAACACCGCAGCCGACGAAGCGTAAACGACTTTTTCAACACCGGCGGCTTTCGCCGCCTCTAGCACTGCCAGTGTTCCGAGAATATTGATCTGGGCATCGCGGCGCGGCTTGGTAATGGATGTTTGAACGTCAATCTGGGCAGCTAAGTGAATCACACAGCAGGGAGCAACCTCGGTGACCCACGCTTGAAATCCGTGGTCCAGGATGTCCATTTCTTTAAAGGTTACCGCCTCCGGGACATTGGTCCGTAGGCCGGTACTGAGATTATCCACCACCACTGGCTCATAGCCGCACCGAGTTAGTTCTGCAACCACGTGCGTTCCAATGAATCCGGCGCCTCCGGTTACAAGGACGCGCTTAGGCTGCCTCGTCGCTTCCGGGCAATCCCCACCGAGCTTTGCCGTCAATGTATGTTTGGTATTCATTTCCATGTTTTGCGGGTGCATACGTGAAGCTCCTTCCCATTGCTGACCTACGTTGCACCCTTTCGTTACGAAGTGCACAAAACCCTTCTCGTTGCGTGACGAGTCCTTCCTTCTGCAGAATGGATCGTTTCATTGGGCCGAGGAATGCTCAAGGGGCAGGTTTGACCGCCGCCAGCCCCGCTCAAACCTGCCGGGCTAAGACCATTGGCGGGCCTTACACCCGTTCACGCGTGCACTGAACAACGTCTTCGCAGACCATACAATAGAGAACTCGCTCGTGGTTCCCAGCGTTCTCAGCGCTCGAGTTGCCAAAACTCTGCTAATCCGATAAACTACAGACAAACTTCGCCAAAGGGGCGCTGTGTATGGAAGCGAATGGTAAGGACACTCTACGACTTGCTCTTATTCAAATGGAAGTAACCAGCGAAAAGGCAGACA
>SLOZ01000378.1 GCA_007132255.1 Limnochordia bacterium
AAAAAAGGCTTGGGGCAGGATCTCTCCCAGTACGGTAATCACTACCGTAGAGAAAACGAAGGAAGCAACTCCAAAAAGCACAGACTCGGCCAACAGTGTCAAAAGTACGTTAATGCTGACATTGGCCCAGAGAATCGTCACCAAGGTATAGTTAGCATCCTGCCGCAGAGCAAGAATCCGCTCTGCATCTCTGTTTCCTCCGCGCACAGCCCCCTCTAGACGCAGACGGCTGATGCTGAAAACCGCCAAGTTCAACCCTGAAAGCGAAGCTGATTGTGTGATACAGATCACAATACCGAGCCACAAGACGATTGGATTCATCACCGATTCCCTACCCTTCTACATTCCGTTTCGATCTGTTTGGGAGAGACCATTGACCGCTTCAGTCGAAGAACGAATGCCCTTTTTCTTGAGTACTTGGGCGGCTGCCAAGGGCCAGTTTCGCCACGGTGGGAGGCACGACTCTATTTCCGATCATTTTAGTCGGGTTTCCCAACTCCCGTCCCATCCAAACTCCCAGCAGCGCCAACCCGATTCATTTAGTCGGAAATCCACGTGAATCTGTTGCCACGACTTTTCAAACGTGCTATACTTAAACATGTAATCAAGACAGGAGGTGCTTTGCTTGAAAGAAAGAGTTCAAGAGGTCTTAAATAAAGTACGGCCGTCTCTCCAAGCTGACGGTGGCGACGTGGAATTGGTCGGCGTTGACGAGAACAACGTAGTTACTGTGCGCTTGCAGGGTGCTTGTGCAGGTTGTCCCATGTCACAGATGACGCTTAAGGGTGGCATCGAACGCATTCTCAAGCAGGAGATTCCGGAGATAAAATCCGTAGAAGCTGCCATGTAACAGCAGGCCCTTGGCCTGCTGTTTTTTTGACGTGGAAAGGGTAAACACCGTGAGCCATTGGGAAGGATCGATACTCCATGCATCCCTTAGAGCCGATTATGCAAGAGCTTGCCATTCCGGTCTGGGCCGTTGGCTCCGCCTCAGCTATGCCTGAGCTGCAGGCCATCTATGCGGATCGACTGCAGCGAAATATCTATCCTGCGTTTGCCGCCCCCGCCACAACCATGCGTTGGGACCCTAGGGCGTACCTTCCCGAAGCCAAAAGCACCATCGTCATTGCCGTTCCCTACAATGTCGAGCCGCCACCTTCGATACAAGCAAGCAATCGTATCCAGGGTCAACTGGCTCGCTATGCCTGGGGCGAAGACTACCATCGCGTACTTCATGGGAAACTGGAACTGCTGGGCAAGAGACTGGCCACTGCGTTCAAAGCCACTGTCTGGCGGGCCGCCGTAGACAGCGCTCCGCTTTCTGATCGCCAGTTGGCGGTAAAGAACGGAATGGCAGCGTTTGGTTGGAACAGCTGTGTCTTTGGCCGCGACTACGGTTCTTGGATCGTCTTGGGTTCCCTCTTGATCGACATTGAGCTTCCTCATACGGAAACCACATCGATTTCTATGCAGTGCGGTCCGCAGTGCGGCGCTTGCCTCAAAGCGTGCCCAACCGGAGCATTGGAAGCACCTTATACCTTGAATCCGTACATTTGCCTGGCGTATTTGACCCAGGCGTCCGGTGTCTTTCCTCGCGATTACCGTCACTTGCTGGGCGAAACCATTTGGGGCTGTGATATTTGCCAAACAGTGTGCCCCATGAACGAGCAGCGGCAATCACTGCCTGCTCCATATTTCGGTATTCCCCGCTACGCTTCCTTGGACCTTGCTGAAGTTCTCGCTTGGACAAAAACGGAATTTGACGATAAGCTCGGGAGATCCGCCGCAGGCTGGCGAGGTAAAACAGTACTCCAGCGCAACGCCGCCTTAGCTTTGGGAAACAGCAAGCAAGCCGCGGCTGTCCAAATCGTACTCAACGTTCTGCAGAACCATGGTTCCGGTGTGGTCCGGGCCAGTGCGCTTTGGGCTTTAATGCAGTTGGATCCGAGTTTGGGGTATAGCTGGTCCCAGCGTTGTCTAGCCAAGGACAGCGATCCCACAGTGCAGGACGAAGCCGAATACTGGCGGCAGAAAATGTCGAAGCCCAACGATTTCGAAAGCCACCAGCCGTGAACATTTCTTCGTATTGACGAAATGGACGAATGGACGAAATGTGTACTGCTATTTGAAATGAGTCTTGCGTTCCTTCGAGGGTTGCATTATACTTGGACTAAGTCTTGCCTGATAATGATTTTCAGTCCCGCTTTACGTGTCAGCCGCGCCGATACGTTGTTCGGGGCCGAACATACCAACCCTTTGGGAGGAATGTATTTTGTTACAACGAGGTTTGCCCATTCTGCTCATTGTTTTGTTCCTTTTCGGCGCTGCCGCCGAAGCAACCAATCTAGTCATCTATTCCGGCCGCAACGAACGGTTTGTGCTGCCGCTTATCGAAGCCTTTGAGGATCGCACAGGTATTCAAGTTCAACTGCTATCCGGTGACGCTGCCCAATATGTGTACCGCCTGCAGGCCGAAAGCCGCAACCCCAGGGCGGATCTGCTTATCTCGAATGATGGGGCCCTGCTTGAGGTGGCCCGCGGCATGGGTTTACTCATGGCATACGATAGTCCCTCGCTGCATGCTGTTCCAGATAACTTCCGAGCTGCTGACGGCTCTTGGGTAGGACTCGCCGCTCGATCTCGAGTTTTGATGTATAACAAAGACCTCATTTCCGAGGACGAGATGCCCAAGTCGATCTTTGATCTCACCGACGAACAGTGGCGGGGCCAGTTTGTCATAACTCGTGCTGGCAACGCTAGTATGGTCAGCCACATTTCGGCCGTCCGGGCTGTGTATGGCGACGAGTTCGCCAGCCAATTCGTTGCGGATCTGTTGGCGAATGAGCCGACGATAGTCAGCGGTCACACCGATATTCGTCGGGCTGTGGGTGCCGGCGAGTTCAAGTTTGGTCTGGTAAACAACTACTACTATCACCTGCAATTAGAAGAAGCCGTGGATAACAACGTTGGCGCCATCTATCCCGATCAAGGCCCCGACGAGATGGGTGTGTTCGTAAACATTTCCGGTATCGGCCTGGTAAAGGATGCTCCTAACGAATCCAATGCCCACCAGTTCATTGAATTTCTTCTAGAACCCGCCCAAATGCAGCAGTACTCCATGACCAGCCGGGAAACCCCGTTGGTGGTTGGAATTGACGCTATTGCCTATGCCCTGACCATCGACCAATACAACGTGGCAGATCTGCACCTGGCCGATTTGGGCCCTAAGTATAATGATACTCTGGATTTGATGGAGGCTGCAGGTTTTGCCGAATAAGGAATAGGAGTTTTCCCTATGTCCAGCCACAGCCATTCACCAACGACTATTCAACCGCTGCGGAAGCGCTGGCTTCG
>SLOZ01000116.1 GCA_007132255.1 Limnochordia bacterium
CAACTGCAGCAAAAAGCGCTTGCCAGTCTGGGTGCTGCAGCAGAATAGGAGAACGCTCCTGATCTTTGATCGTTTGTAGGCGCGCCAATAACCAGGCCCTAGATAACTGAGCCCACAGCGGTTGGTCTGACCTCTGAAACCGAAACCGCTGGCAAGAGATCAGTTACACCGCTAAGGATTTGCGATTGGTGTTGGCTCCGGCTGCCGACACCGGAGCACGAGGAGAGAACCGCTATAGTCGGGGTGGGCCTACGCACGAATGGCATATCGATTTCGTGTTGGACGACATGATCGAAACGGCTCGAGGTGATGAATCGGATTAAGAGTTTCCACTCGCGGCAAGGACGATCGCAGTCAGCATCAAGGATATCCAAACCGAGCAGGGTAGTTGGAAACACCATGTGACCGAGCCGCCATTACGGTGCAAGGTCAAATACCCCAGCAGCAACGGAATCCTGCACGGACACTGCAGGCCGAGTAGAACCGGTTTCGCAACGTGCGGTAGATCATCGCGATGAACCGCCGAGTTCAGCACGGTGAAAGGAGGATGAGATCTGAGTGCATGGTATGAGCAATTGGCGACGGTGTTGAAAACGTTTGTTCTTGTGTTTTCTCGCACGGAGTCCACGGTGGAAGCAAAGATACTGAAGTTAGTACTCACTCCGCAAGAAGCCAAGCTGGCAGTCTCCAGGAGCGATTTTGGGGGTACCGCTGCTAATGTTGCCCAGCGTGCTGTAGTGCCGGAGCCTGTGACCCAGCGCCAGCTGGAGGAGATGGCCGCAAAAGGGCTTGTCTCCCACCACAACGATGGCGGCTTGGATCAGTTCTCTTTAAACGATATTTATGGGATCAAGATGGGAGGTATGAAGCACCCGAGCGACGATGACGTCCTTCGGTTCGCCCGCTTGTGGGAAGATTACGTGCAGCAGACCGGCTGCTTGGCGGAGCTCCTGCAAGGTGATCACAAAGTGGCTCGGGTTGTTCCCGCAGCCAGCGCTGTGAAGCAGGACGGAATTCGCCCCATGGTGATCTAAGGACGCTGCTGGAGCAAGCGAAGAGCGTCAACTTGGTGGAATGTAGCTATCGGAAGGACCATAATTCTTTGACGGATAGTGCCTGCCCATTCCCGGTGCGTACCTGTCTCACGTTTGCCCCGGATGAGCAGCCTCACACGGCCACGAGTATCTCCAATGCGAATGCTCTCGAACTACTGGACCAAGCTGAAGAGCTGGGACTAGTCCATACAGTCTGGAATATGGGCAGCGGGCTCAACACTATCTGCAACTGCTATGGTTGTTGCTGCTCCCTCTGAGATCCATGACGGAGATTCGGCCGCAAGGGCACTATCGCATCCTCCAACTACCATCTAGTCATCGCTGATGACCGCTGTATACGCTGCGGTCGTTGTGTAGAACGCTGTCAGGTCACAGCGATTACGGTTGTCGATGGTAGGGCGGTGGTTGACGCCAACCCCTGCATCGGGTACGTTGTCTGCGTCACGGCGTGTTCCACGAATGCTGCAGTCCTGGAGCTCAAACCGGAAGACGAGATCGTACCGCCATCAGCGGATCTCGGCGAGTGGGTTACGCGGCGCAGACAAAGCCGCGGTATAACGTAACTTTGTCACCTAATCTCCAGAGCAGGTTCGAGAAAGGATGATATTCATGGAAAATGCTCAATTCTCCAAGGTTTCCGATGTGAGTGCCGTGGACTGTGAATACTTGACGTTTTTGATGCAGCAGGCCGGATTTACCAAGGCTCAAGTACAGAGCTTTTCGCGCACAAATGACGTTGGACCATCGTACGGCGGTGGTGGCATGTTGGTGCGTTTCTTGCTCTCCTACGATGAGCACAGTGATGCAGCAGCCCCCACGTCCATTGTCCTCAAGCAAACTCGCCAACACCCCTCACACCCAGGGGATTCGTTCGCCTTTCGGCGAGAAGCGGACTGCTACTTGCAGGGTTTGTTTGACGATCTGCCAGGACGTCTCTACGTTCCGAAAGCCTACGCAGCCATTGTCCAAGAAGATGTGGAGCAGGGCTGGATTTGGATGGAAGATATGGGAGACGCATTCGACATAACTTGGACCATGGAGAAGCTTGTCCAGCATACCTCTGACGCTGCTGAGCTCCATGCTGTGTGGTGGCAGCGCCAGGAAGAATTGGCGGCCATGCCGTTTCTCCTGCAGCGCGGCCAAGCCATGTACCACGGTGGACCGTTGACACAGCATCTGGATGAGCATTTTGCTGCGATCCCTAGACACCCAAGGGCAAAGGCTATTGAGCAGGTCTTTACCCCTGAACGGCATCGACTCCTGAAAAAGCTGAACTCCTTGGCCACCCACATCTGCCACCGACTAGAAATGCTGCCGCAGACACTGCTGCACCAAGACTTTTATCCGCCGAATCTCGGTCAAAGCCTCGACAGAACGGTGCTCATCGATTGGGGGCTTACCGGGATGGGTACCCCTGGATCGGAACTGTCAACGACAATGTGGCAAGGATTGGAAATGGTTGTCCGTGACGTTGCCAATATCCAAGCAGCAGAGACCATGCAAGATCAGCTGCTCGAAGAGTACTGGTCCAGCCTGCAAGCGAGTGGTGTAGACCTGAGATTTTCCGAACTCGTGGAAGGGTTTGAGTTAACAGCTTGTCTGCGGCCAGCGCACGCTGTGGGTGGGTATTTCCTGCCCGGACTCCTGCTGGGGCGCTGTCCATTTGGAGGTGCCAGGGACCTGTCGAATCAGGATCTGTATTTGCCTTTTATTGAGTTTTTCTTTCGTTCGTTAGCAGTAGCTGCTAGGCGGTTGTGATCGACATATTCAACTGATGGCTTTGGACGGTACAAAGCTGCGTGTATCTTTTGGGAACTTTACAGTCGGTGCGGTGGAGCCTGTGGCGATTCGAAAGGGTCGGACTTGGATTTCTTGGATTCATCCGTCTAGTGGGTTTCGCCGATAGGGTTGTGCTGATCTCTTTTCAATGGCCTGGGACGCGCGGGCCCGGCAGTTGATGGGTTTGGAAGGCGTCATCTTCGCGCGCCCCAACGCAGGTGATTACCTTTGCGGTTATCACAGTACTAGCTATTCGGGTGCTCCGTCAGAGCTTAACAGTGCCTGTGATTCTTTCACCAGAGGATCAGACATGGCATAATTTGCCCGCTATGTGAAAAACCTGCAGGTTTCTGCAGCACTGGGATTAAGTATAGAGTTAGACCGAAACACTGGGATTAGGGGTGGTACTTGATGCTGAGCGAAAAAGGGTTTGATCGCTGGTCCGGTGATTATGATCAGTCTATTGCGCTGCACGCCGAAGGTTATCCCTTCGAAGGCTACTACGATGTCCTGAG
>SLOZ01000271.1 GCA_007132255.1 Limnochordia bacterium
CACACCGGGACACAAGTTGCACCCCGGTGTTTTTCGGCGTCTGGACGATCATCTAGGGCCAGGGGTCTTCGCCATGGATCCCTCCGATGAGGTGGTCAGTGTCGTATGGGACAACCAATTTGAACGAGTCTTGGAGCACGCCCAAGCGCTCGCAGCCCAAGTGTTCGCTGCAGCCGGGACACTGTTTTTGGCAAATGGTACAACCGGCGGGCTGCACACAGCACTGTACCCGCACAGCGGGACTGTACTTGTGCCGCGTTTTTCGCATCAATCGGTGTACAGTTCTCTGGCTTTGAGTATGGCGGAGCCAGTGTATCTTGCAACCGCCCTTGATACGACATGGCATCTGCCGCTGCAGCCAACACCGGAACAATGGCGGCAAGCTCTAGTGAAGTTCCAACCCACTGCGGCTGTGCTGACATATCCTACCTATTACGGGAGTGTGCCTGATCTCGCCGCCCTCGCCCAGCTGAGCCAGCAGCACAATTGTGAACTGATCGTGGACGAAGCACACGGTGCTCACTTTGGTTTTGCCCCCAGCTTCCCGCCAGCGGCAATGACCGTGGGAGCAGACATTTCAGTTCAGAGTACGCACAAGACGATGGGAGCCCTGACAGGCAGTTCCATGCTCCATTGCCGAACCAAAGCGTTACATCAGCGCAGTCAACGCTCGCTGCAGTTTTTGCAGACAACCAGCCCGTCATTGTTTGCGTTTGCGGTTTTGGATGAGGTTCGACGTGTCTGGGAACGGCAGGGTGCGACAATGATCGAAAGCGTCCTGCGGTTAGCGCAAATCCTTCGTCAGCAGTTGGCGGCCATTCCCGAGGTTGTTCTGCCGCCTCTTGCCGCGGATCCAACGAAGGTTCTCTTTAGTTTAGAACGTGTGGGCATGACTGGGCAGGATGTGGAAGCGGTTCTGCGAGAAGACCATGGAATCCAATTGGAGATGAGTGATGCCCGCTGGGCCCTAGCGTTGGTCACGGTGGGTGATACGGACGGTGCAGTCATGGCATTGGCGAAAGCTGTACAGAACATCTGCGCAGAGCGTCGCAGGCATTGTGCTGCCTTGGTCCATGAAACCCTAACGTGGCCTGCTTTGCCGAAGTCGCAGATGGGGATGCGGCAGGCTTCGTTCGCAGCTGCGCGCCGTCTGCCTTTGGCCGAAGCAGCGGGGTCACTCAGTGCTGACTTCATTACCCCATACCCTCCTGGTGTCCCCTTGTTAGTTCCTGGAGAATTATGGGATCCAGCCCTTGTGGATTACGTTCGTCAGATTAGGAAGCGCCAATGGTTTGTCCGGGGTGTCGACGAAGAAATGGTATGGATTGTAGAGGACTCCACAGATTTTTGACGAAATATCCATAAAAGGAGCAAAGCAATGGCAGAAGGTGTGTTCATTACATTCGAAGGAATCGACGGAGTAGGAAAATCCACACAGGCTGTGCATCTATGCAGCGTGCTAGAATCCCTGGGACATTTGACGCTGCACACCCGGGAACCGGGCGGGACACGCATTGGCGCCGAGATTCGAAGAATCCTGTTAGATCCGTCGCTGCAGGAGCTGCAGCCCCAAACGGAGATTTTGTTGTACGCTGCCGATCGCGCCCAGCACGCTGCACAGGTTATTCAACCAGCATTGGCAGATGGGCGGATTGTGGTTTGTGAACGTTTCATCGACTCTTCGTTGGCTTACCAAGGCTTTGGTCTTGGTTGGGATCGCGCTGCGATTGCTCGCATCAATTCATGGGCAGTCAATGGACTGGCACCGAGGTTGACCATTTATCTCGATCAAGAACCGCAGCATGCTTTGAAACGAGCTGGTCAAGATCGCATCGAACAGCGGACGTTGGCATACTATCAGCGAGTACGTAGTGGCTTTTTGCAGATGGCCCGAGAAGATTCGGCTCGGTATGTGGTGGTAGACGCTGGGGGGACAATCGCCGAAGTGTCCCAGCGGATACTAGATACAGTCCAAAGGAGGCTGACCCAATGAAACTTTTGATCACGATCGTACAAGACCAAGACGTTCAGGACCTTTTGGAGGAGTTAACGGAACAGGGATTTTCCGCTACAAAGTTGGCTAGTACCGGTGGGTTTTTGCGGGTTGGAAATACGACTCTGTTTATTGGTGTCGATGACGACAAAGTGAAGACCGTTTTGGACGTTATCAAGACCACATGCCAGAAACGTGATCAATACCATGCATCGCCTGTATCGCCCTTTGGCCGTGGTGGTGTATTGCCCCGCCCGACAAAGATCGCCGTTGGCGGAGCTACGGTATTCATGGTTGATGTGGAACGTTTCGAGAAAATTTAAACGTGTCGGGAGTGCAGATGGGTGAAGGTTTCCAAATTCGGACGAACTCGGGAACGAATGGTAGCCGGAGAGAAGAGTCGGCGTGCCTTGGGCATCAGGCATGGTTCGTTCGTTGATGCCCTTGCAGAAAAGAAGCTGCCGCCCATCGACGTGGAGGCGGTGATGGAGGCCGTTGATCGAGTTTCGCGCGATCTGCGGCGTAACCCCACGTTTGAGCACCTTTATCGGTACAAGCAGGCGGTTCGAAGTGTGCTGCGACGACTGATCAAAGAAATTTATGCCGTTGAGGAGAAGATCAGCTATGATCCGTACGGCCGACGCCACCTATATGTCATGGTGGAGAAGGTGGATCAACAGTTGGAGGAACTGACCCGGCTGTTCTTGCAGCGTGAACTACCCAGTCTAGAATTGGCGCGACGGTTGGATGAAATTCGCGGCATGGTTCTGGATCTCTATACGTGATGGAGGAAACCTAGTGAATCTCAAAGAAGTTCTCGGGCAGCCTCACGCAGTGGCTGCCCTAATGCGAGCACTCCAATCTGACAAACTTTCCCATGCTTATTTATTCCATGGTGAAGATGGCGTTGGCAAACGCACCACTGCGCACTCTTTGGCGGCTCACATTTTGTGCGATCATGGCAGCGCCTGCGGTCAGTGCCCTTCCTGCCAGCGATTGGCCCACGGCAATCATCCTGATTTTCACCATTGGGAGGGATCTGGCAGCATCAAGATTGATGAAATCCGTCAGCTCAAGAGTGAAATGTCGCGAACTGCCGATGGAACCAGGGTTTGGCTTATGGTGGACGTGGATCGAATGACAGTTCAGGCTGCTAATAGTTTTCTTAAGGCGTTGGAAGAACCACCGGAGAACACCGTCTTCATCTTAACTACGAATTATCTGCATCGCCTTCTCGCTACCACGATTTCCCGATGTCAGCTGGTGTCATTCCAAAAACTGACAGAACAGAACATTGTCCAGGGTTTGACTAGAGTGCAGGATGCAGCGCCTTTGGACTCTGAAAAAACA
>SLOZ01000042.1 GCA_007132255.1 Limnochordia bacterium
ACCGAGCCGCGCTTCAAGCCCCGCATTAATCATCGATGTGATATCCATGGAAGCGCCGGCGGCGAGCCGGCTAAATTCTTCCATTTGGCCCCACTGGGTAAAGGGAACATCGTAAACACCAGCCCATACCATCACTTCGTTGATCATATAAGCAGCGGCCGCGTCCAACAGCCAAATCGTGTCTTCGCCGGTCACACGGTGAACACCGAATCCCAAACGAGCATCGGCCAAATCCTTGGAAGCAAGGAAGGAAACCCGAGTTGGATCGTCGGATCCACCCGTGCGGAGCACAAAGGCACCATGCCCATCCACCACATCATCGTATTCAAGGTAGGCAATCAGAAGCTCACTGGATTCCACGGCGAAGGAACCAAAGACCATTCGGGTTTCCGACATATCTCCGAGAAAAACAGCATTTTTAAGCGTTTGGTCCGGACTGACAGCAGAAGCAGCAGAGGCAGCATTGGACAGGGATAACAGCACAACAACAACGGTCACAGCAACGATCCATTTTCGAAGCATTCATTACACCTCACTATCAATGATATATGGAGTGATCATAATGATTACTTCGGTTTCCGTTGCCTCTTTCCTTTCTGTTCGGAATAATCTTCCTAAAATCGGTATATCGCCAAGCACAGGAACCTTGCCCTGTGTGATGTTCTCAAACTCGTGGAGCAGTCCGCCTAAGACGAAGGTCTCACCATCACGAACACGGACTGTGGTTTTAGCTCGCCGGCTCGACACGATGGGAAACCCGTCTTGGTTAAAGCCGATAGTCGAACTTACTTCCGGTTCGATGCGCACTGTGATTTCGCCATTGGGAGCGATGTTGGGCAGGAAGTTCAAAATCACACCGCTTTGAATCATGACGCGCTGTCGAGTAACTGTTCCGTCGGCTGCTTCAGTCGCTACAATGTGAGATTGTTCTTGACCTAAGAAAATATCCGCCTCGTGTCCATCCATGGCTACAATGCGAGGATTGGCATGGATGCTAGCCGCACCAGATTCGACCATGGGTCGTAAGGATAGGAGGAAACTCGCAATTCCCGAGGGGAATTGGTACGAAAGGCTCGTTGTGGAGCGGAGAGCACCGACCATTAACTCCAAGACACCACTGGGGGACTCGCCTGGCGCTCTCTCCAACTCCCAATGCCATTCGGTACCCAGAGCTCGCCGGGCGTCATTGGTCAGCTCGACGACAAGAACTTCCATCATCACCTGGCGCACAGGTGTGTCAATCCGCTCGATATCTGCAGCCACACGCCGCAGCATTTCCGGCGAGCCGGTCACGACCAGCGTGTTCAACACTTCATCCACCTTCACGAACGGCTGGAAAAAGTTTGACAGCATGCGGGCCACGGTGCCTGCTGGCACGTAATTGGTCTTGAAAATCTCCATCTCACTGAGCAGACCGAAGGTGGGGTTGTTCACATCAGCTGCTCCCACCAGATAGTAGCCGTCAGGCATCCAGCGATAGGTGAAGCCATAGGGTACGGAAAGTCGCCGCAGAGCGTCCGGCAGCGGCAGATCAACGAATTCCATCGTCACAAACCCAGAGACCGTGCTGTCGGCAATAATCGGTATACCGCTCTGGACCGATAGATCGTTGAGCGCGTCCAGCAAAAAGGTATCGTAGTACATGTCGGACACCAAAATGTCGCTATGCTTCGCTGCGGTTGGGCTGACCAATGCCAGCATGAGTAGGATAAACAGAACAGATTTGAGGGTATTAGTCATCGATATCCTCTCCTTCGTCAAAGATCATGCCAATTCCATCCATAGCTGGTTCTTCCCCGCCGTAACTCACTCGTACAATGACTTCATATTCTCCAGCATCGAGCGCCATAGGCACGGAAAAGCGAAACAGCCTCTCTGTCCCTGGAAGCACGGGATTCCCTCCAGACGGGATATTGATTACGTGTAGGGTCTCCGTTTGTCTGGCGAAGACGCGTCCGGTTTCCTCATCGACGTATTCTGGGATCACTCGCCGTAAGGCAAAATCCACTTCTGTGTCCAAGTGATAGTTGCCCTCATTGAGGAATAGGGCATCGAAGTGGATTGCGTCATCTTCTTTCAGCATTTCTGTGAACTGCACACTACCGATCCGCTCAATGTCAGCACCGACAAAGACCAGCAGATTCGAACCCACTTCGGTGGTTGCCGTTTCGGTGCGACCCTCAAAGACGAGATCGCCGTAATACCCGCCAATCGTCTCCGCTGGCGGACGCAGGGTAACGCGCACTCTCTGGGTTCGACCGGGTTGAATAGTAAACGCTTCCGGGTTCAATGTGATCCAATCTGGAAACTGACCGCGGTCTTCTTCCGGAATGAAGTCACCAGTTAGGGTAAACTCCAGTTTCTGCAGTCGGCTATCGACTTCAACGGGCTCAGCACCCTGATTGGTGACAGAAACGATCGCTGTATTAAAGGCACCCGGGCGAACCGGTATTTCCAGTTCGTTAGGCTCCAACCAAAGCCGGGTCATCTCCGCTTGACCCACCTCGGCGGATCGTACCTCCTGAGGAGTTACAGTAAACTCCATCTCACTGACTGCTGGGCGGCGGCCTCCGTAATCCACGACAACGCGAGCCGTATAGTCTCCTGCTGGCAGCGTCGCGCGTGTAATAGCCCGCAGCGCCACTGTACTGTCAGGCAGGATCACACCGCGCCCACCACCGATGGGATTGCGGCTCACAACGCGACCTTCATCGGTGCGTATCATGAGTTCCCCTTTGGCAGCGACATGAATGTTACCAGCATTGGTCACGTCTACGGAGTAGACCACGGCATTATCGCCCACTCGCGTCCGTATGTCGTAAAAGTCGCGGGACGGGCCAACAGAAACATTGGCTATGAACGCCTCTTTCCTCGTCCGCCCACCCGGAATCGTTAATTCAAGAAAGCTGGCAAACTGCATCCTCATCGGGCTCACTGCAACGGCTGTGCCCATTCCGCTGTCCGCATCAACCGCTGGACCGAAAACCACCGCTCCATAGCGACCTCCATACGTCCCTCGTGGTACGTTCACCGTCACGATAACCTCGCGGCGCTGGCCAGGCGGTATGGTCAAAACTTCCGGTTCCACCGTCGTCCACTCAGCGAGGGAATAATCGGTGCTGCCAGCTGGCTCTATCCTATAGGTACCTTGAATATCTTCGCTGATGTCCGCTACACCAACGTTAAGCACAATTTCTCGAAACCCATCGTCATTCAAAACACTTATGGCGTAAGAGTACGTAGAGCCTGGCGGACGAGTAACCTCCTGCAATACGGGATCATAACTGACAACCTGGGCTTGGACTAACGTGCTGCACAACAAGATGACCGCTG
>SLOZ01000421.1 GCA_007132255.1 Limnochordia bacterium
AGAGTATTCTCGAACTGCGCCTCGAAAAAGGCTCCCGGAATGCTGGAGTCTTCGGGGTTCAGAGGAATGAAGGGGTTGAACGCGGAGAGCTTCACCTGGCCGGGAAAGGAAGCATCCTGAAAGCTTAGTTCGGCCAGGGGATATTCGCCTCGAAAGACGACGTCTTTGAAATTCGGAACGCCAGCCATGGTTTCGCGGGCCGGCCCAACTCCGCCCGGCGGTGAGTAAGGACCCATATAGTCGCCGCATAACACTCTAGCGTCCAGGACTCTATCTTTGGTTTCGGCCTTGACAGCAAAATGACTGAAGCCATTCAAGCCGCCCTTGTTCGGCCGATTGAAGATCTCCCACTCCTTGAAGCGGCCATCGCCGCCCAGCCCCAGGCATCCGGTTCCGATTCCACCGAGGGGAAACGATATTTCTCTTGCGTGTTCACCGCGGTAAACGAAGGTTTCCATCGCTGTTCCTCCTTGTCTGCATCTCCCGCCACCGCCCCATCTCGTCCGTATGCTTGATGGGAGTTGGCATACCAAGAGATTACACAAACTGCCCTGATCTCCCTTTTTTCAGCCGTGGGTCCTCGGTTCGTTTCTCACACAGAACCGCCGCGCTCCGTCAAACAGTGAGCGCGGCGGTTCAGGCCTTCCTTATTCACTGTCAGATGTTAACGACAGAAGTAATCCGGTGGCCACGCCAAAATCAGCCGCGGCCAGCAGGGTAGAAGCCTTACATTCCCCATAACAGAAGTCTCCCTAACCTCGGCCAAACCAATCGTCCGATCTGACACGATGGCTAAGCACACTCCATAGGCCACCTAAATCCGCTTCTGAAGTCGAATTACATTCCAAGATAGAGCGGGTAAATTGGCTGTCAACTGTCCGTCGGTCACAGCAGCATCGCCGTTATTGTGGGGCACTACGTTGTTTGGGTTAGCGGCGGTATTCACAGCCTTAATATCGTCATGTTCGAGAACAATGTGTTCGGCCACAGCATAACCGGCAAAATCCCTGAGGTCGGCATTGACCTCCATACGTTCCTCTTGGTGACGGTTCACAGCGAACACAGTCACCTGCTCCTGCTCGGCATCGTAGACGGTCACAGCCTCGAGATACGGAACATCCGTGAAGTCTGTGCTGTCGTATTTACCACTGTCCACCAAGGTCTGCAGAACTTCACCGCGCCCAAACACTGAGGCATGCAGGTATGGGTAGAAGATGGTCTGCCGCCAGGCAGCGCCGTTGTTTTCGGTCATGATCGGGGCAATGACGTTGACCAACTGCGCCATGCAGGCCATTTTTACACGATCAGCGTGCTTAAGCAGACTGATCAACATACAGCCCACGACCAAAGCGTCTTCGAACGTATAGATATCTTCCAGCTGCGGTGGTGCCACCTGCCAAGGTTCGCGCTCGCTATCAGCTTGGCGAGAATGAAACCAAACATTCCACTCGTCGAATGACAGATCGATTGTCTTCTTGCTGCGTTTTTTGGCTTTCACATAATCACAGATGGCCACAACCGATTCGATGAAAGCGTCCATGCTTAGGGACTTGGCCAAAAAGTTGCCAATGTCGCCTTCAAAGTTCTGGAAATACGTGTGCAGCGAAAGAAAGTCTGCGACCTCATACGTGTGTTCCAGTACTATGGCTTCCCATTCTGCGAAGGTTGGCATCCGAGCGTGCGAACTACC
Organism: Limnochordia bacterium; assembly: GCA_007132255.1. Taxonomy (GTDB): domain Bacteria; phylum Bacillota; class Limnochordia; order Darwinibacteriales; family B1SED10-159; genus SLOZ01. Next base: position 1,691 of record SLOZ01000421.1, read on the forward strand.
GCAGGCCACCAACTCAATATCTGGTTGGAACATGCGCATCGCTTTGCCCGTTTCGTTAGCGATCCGCCCATATTCCTCGGCTGTTTTGTGCCCAATCTGCCAAGGGCCGTCCATTTCGTTGCCCAAGCACCAAGTCTTTATGTTGTAGGGCTCGGCGTAACCGTGGCTCTTCCGCAGATCACTCCAATACGAACCACCGGGATGGTTGCAGTATTCCAGAAGATTGCGGCCGGCATCGATTCCTTTGGTGCCTAGGTTAATGGCCATCATCACTTCGGTGTCGGCCCGTTTTGCCCACTGGACAAACTCATTCGTTCCCACTTCGTTGGGCTCCACTGTTCTCCAAGCTAGGTCCAGCCGTTTCGGTCGCTGGTCCAGGGGCCCAACACCATCCTGCCAGTTGTAGCCGGATACGAAGTTGCCGCCGGGATAGCGAACGATAGGCACCTTTAACTCTTTGACCAAATCCAGAACATCCTGCCGAAAGCCCATGTCATCAGCAGTGGAGTGCCCCGGCTCATACATACCTCCGTAGACAGCCCGGCCCAAGTGCTCAATGAATGATCCGTAAATACGCTCATCAATGTTGCCAATCCGAAACGACCTCTCAAACGTCAACTTCGCCTTCTGCACGCTTTAACACGCTCCTTCACAGTTGTTGGATTACGCTGTCTTCGATGGATCGTTTGGTTTGTCATCGTAGAGATAGCACCGTACAAGCCGACCATCTGTGTCATAGTCCGGTGGCTCCACTGCCCAGCAGCGATCCATGACCTTTGGGCATCGAGAGGTAAACTTACAGCCTTTTTTGGAATACTCCTTAGCTTCCGTCACAGATAACTCGATCTTCTTCGTCCAATTTGGATCCTTCGTAGGCAGCGGTACCGATTCACGCAGCAATTTGGAGTAGGGATGGAGCGGACTGCCGAGTACCTTGTCGACATCGCCGGATTCCACCACACTACCGCGCAGCATAATGGCAATGCGGTCACTGATATAATAGGCGGTGGCCAAGTCATGGGTAATATAGACAATAGTTACATCATATTCCTTCTTTAAATCCTGAAAAAGATTCACAATCGACATGCGCAGCGACGCATCCACCATGGATACCGGTTCGTCGGCAATGAGCAGTGACGGATTGGGTATCAGAGCTCGGGCCACAGAAATCCGCTGCAGCTGACCACCCGAGAGCTGGTGCGGATACCGTCCCCGAACTTCCTCCAAAGAAAGGCCCACCGAACGCAGCGATTCATCCATTTTGTTATCCACGTCCGGCTTTTTCTTGGCCTTGCGGAAATTGATCACCGTTTCGCGCAGATAATCCTCTACCCGTTTCAGGGGACTGAAGGTCTCAAAAGGGTTCTGGAATACCGGCTGCACTTCTGACATGAACTGCATCTGGCTTTCCCAACCGCGCTGCTGGTGAATATCTCTGTCCCGAAAATAGATCGTTCCACTGGATGGTTCCAGCATCCGCAGCAGCAGGCGGGCCAGTGTCGTCTTACCACTGCCACTCTCGCCGGCCACGGTGATAATTTCCGGTTTTTCGATACTGCAGCTTAAGGATACGTTGTTGACCGCAGCAATCTCGGTACGGTCGAGCCAGGTCCCAATTGTGAATAGCTTTGACACATTGTCAGCCTTAAATAGCAGTTGTGAGTTGCTCATGACACCGCCTCCCTATTGGCCCAAAAACAGGCAGTTTGGTGGCCATTTTCTTCCTCCAGCATCGGTGGTACTTCACGCCGGCAGACGTCCATCGCATGTTCACAGCGAGGATGGAAACGGCACCCTTCCGGTGGATTGGCCAAACTAGGCGGGGCTCCCGGTAGAGCACTGCGAGGCGTTCTGTCGCCGATAGTCGGCAGCGAACTGATCAAATGCTGCGTGTAAGGATGCCGTGCCCGTTGGAAGATGTCCTCCACAGCACCTACCTCTACGATCCGACCAGCATACATGATACCGACGCGGTCAGCGACATTGGCGTGAACCGCCATGTCATGGGTCACCAGGACCACAGTGTTGCCAGTTTCACGCTGAATGTCCTTGAGGAGTTGGAGCACGCCGCGCTGGACCACGACGTCCAAAGCCGTGGTGGGCTCATCGGCCAAGATCACTGGCGGCTTAAAAATCGTAGCCAAAGCGATGGCCACGCGCTGGCGCATGCCTCCGGATAGTTGGTGTGGATAGGCCGTAACAACATCGATGGGCAGGCCTAAATCCAGAACATGTTTATTGACCTTTTCGCGAAAAGCCTTTCGATCCGTAATCCGCTCGTGGGCTTCAGTAAAATCTTCAAAGGTCTTGATCACTCTCCGTACCGGGTTCAACACACTCATGGAACCCTGCAGGATGTAAGCCACGTGCTTCCAGCGGAGTGCTCGCATCTCTGACGACCGCAGAGAAAACAGATCGACTTCCTTCTCCTTAATGTCGTAGACCACCCTGCCACCCACGATTTCTAGTGGCGGTTTGATTGTGCCCGACAACGTTCGAATTAAAGTTGTCTTGCCGCAGCTGGATTCGCCGGCAATTCCGAAAATCTCGTTTTCCTTAATGGTCAGGTTGACGCCGTCCACAGCTCGAACAACAGTGGCAACACCAGCTTCCGATGAACGATAGTACGCCCGGAGATTCTCGATTTTAAGTGCCATCGGTGGTTGCCTCCCTTATCCGCTGGAGTCTGGTTCTGGGATCTAGATGCTGGTTCAAACTGATAACGGTGAGATACATGGATAAGAACAACAGCACCGAGATAGCCACAGGAGCTCCCAGCCACCACCAAACACCGGAGATCAGTGCCTGATGCTGATTGGCCCAATAAATGGTGGTTCCAATGGTAGCTATGTTGATGTTCGATAAACCCAATACTGAGAGTGTTACTTCCATCCCCATGGCCCACATCATATTGTTGATCCACGTTGAGAAGACGATGGGCATAACAAAAGGGAGATGCTCTTTAAGCGTGATCTTATGCATCTTCATACCGGAGAAAATAGCATTGTTGGTAAACTCTCGCTCCTTAAGGCTAAGCACTTGGGACCGCATCAGCCGGGCATCAAAGGCCCAGCCGAAAAAGGCCATGGTCAAGCTTAACGTAAACAAGTTCATCTGGCCGCGCAGAATGAAGTTGAGAAGGATCAAAATCGGCAGTACGGGTAATACAATGAAGCTGTCATTGATGGCCATCAGCACCCGGTCATAGAGGCCGCCTTTGTAGCCAGATGTCAGGCCCACAAAGATCGAAATGACGCGGGATAAGGCAGCCGTCATCAGCCCAAACGCTAAGGAATTTCTCGTGGCGAATGTCATCATCCAAAACAAGTCCTGACCTCGGGAGTTGGTACCGAACCAATAATCCAAGTTCGGACGCATGTTGGGTGGTACCACAAAGGAGAATCTGGGACTGTGCGGCGACCAATAGGACGCCAAGCTAAACAAAATCAGAGCTGAGAGGGCGATGAAGGCAAATCGGAAGCGCCCGTCCCTGCTCAGAAGATCTTTCAGAATACCAAAGAAACTTCGCATGCCCAGCACCTCACTTTATCGGAGTTTGACCCTTGGGTCGAAGACAGGGTACAAAAGATCGATGATCAGAACGGCAAGAGCTACAGCGACGATGGAGAAAATGGCGATTCCCATGATCAGACCGAAGTCTCCGGAAAAGATGGCAGTATATGCTAAATAACCAATTCCCGGATAGCTAAACACAAATTCGGTGATCATAGCACCGTTAAAGATCATCCCCAACTGAAGGGCCAGTCCAGTGATCTGTGGCAGCAGAGCATTGCGGATGACATAGTTCTTCAAAATACGATGGTTCGGCACACCAGCTATCTCGGCATAGAGGATGTAGTCTTCGGAGATTACATTGGAAACTAACGACCGCATACCTAAAAACTGCCCGCCAAACCCGATGGCGACGATGGACAAGGCCGGCAAAAACCCGTGTCGCAGCACGCTGGAGATAAAGTTCCAATTCAAACCTGGCGAAGAGCCGATGGCAAAGGCACCTGACAAGGGAAATATCGGGATGACATAGGCCAATAAGACCAGTAAGAGAAAGGCAAAGATGTAGTATGGTATGGGCCACACCACCAACGCCATGACACCGAGAACCTGTGACCACTTCTTATGGTGGAAATAACCGGCAAATGCCCCAATAATATTTCCCAGGCTCCAGGCTATGATCGTACTGGTCAGCAGCAGTCCCGCCGTCCAGGGCAGACTCGTGCGGATCAACGTCATGACCGGTCTGGGGAACGACGACAGTGACGGACCAAGATCGCCTCGGAACAATCTCCCCCAAAAGCCGAGGTACTGTTCGAAGACGCTTCCTTCGAGGCCGTACAAAGTCGCTAGGGATGCCCGCATCTCCTCCAATGCCTCCGGATGGGTGCTTTGTTGAAACATGGTCATGCGAGTAATGGCCTGTTCCACGGGATCGACAGGAGTGAACCGCGGGATCATAAAGGTGACCGTGATTCCCACGAATATGACCATTAGGCACTGCAGGACGCGAAGAATAATGTAACGCAAGAATGCGTTTTTCACGGTGTGCTCCCTCCTTTGCAGAATTTCTCCTGCGGCCGCAGCCGCAGGAGAAATGAATTCATGCTATTGCCGTCCAGTGGGCCGCAGCATTGGGAACATAAAGCGAGTGTTCGACCAGTTTGCCACTGGGTTAGCGTAGGGGTTGTCCGATGTCGGGAACCCTTCCCAGAAGTACCAGTCGGTCACAGCGAATACATTGTAGGACATCAGTGGGATGAGAGGAGTTTCCTCTACCGCCAGCTTCAGGAAGTCCATACCCAATTCAAATCCACGGGGATCGTCAAAATCGATGCCGCGGATCTCGTCGATGATGCGATCCAACTCTGGGTGCTGCCAGCGCATCCGGTTCGTACCTGAGGCCAATTCGCCACTGGTACGCCAGAAGTCGGAATGCCAGGACTCCAGGAAGAAGAAGAAGTCGTGGTGGCCGCCCCATGTTTCGATGGACCAAGCGATGGCGGTTTCAAAATCACCATAGTTCATGCGATTCCAGAGTTGGTCGCTTACAACGGCTTCTGAAGGCACGCCAAAGCGCGTCCACTGCTCTGCAATCATGGTTGCAACGCGGGTCATGGTCGGGTTGCTAGCACCCATACAGAGAATATCGATGGTCCAAGGAGTTCCGTCTGGCAGCAGCCAGTTACCCTGACGGTTGCGAGTGAAACCCTTATCCAGAAGGATCTTCTCTGCCATGTCGGTGTCATAGTTCCACCAGCCATAACCAAGAGCTTTCTTAATCTCTGCTTCATCCGTAGGAACCTGGTCGCCTAAACTAGGCCGCACCATATTGGCAATGGCCAGAGTAGCATCGGGATTGTACGGCTGATACTGCTCGCCAGCCAATTCGATGGTGTAATTAAGCAGCCAGTCTTCCATGGGATCAAAGTACCACTCTTTGTACATCCCGGTGGGAGGAGCATGCAGAGCTGACACAGTAGCTGCACCGCTGTACGAAGCCATGGATACACCTGCGATGTCGATGGCCAACTGCAGTGCCCAGCGAACTTCGTTGTCACCTAAAGGTTCCACTTCGTGATTGATAATCACAGCCGGCAGCGTCGGGTCAGGATGGGCCCAAGGGAAGCCTTCAAACCAACCACGAGACGTGGGATTGCGACTGATTACAGCCTGGACACCTTCCGGCGACAGGTCATGGATAACGTCTAAGTTCTGATTGGCCTGCGCCATTACACGTTGATCTGCCGGCCCAGGCGCTGTGTACAGTGCATACTTGGGAGCTGGCATGCCATACTGCATACCCAGCGATGTGCGTTCCCAGTCTTCCCGGCGTTCCCAGAGAAACCAGTGGCCGGTCGGATCAAAGTCTTTGAGCACGTATGGCCCTAAGCTGACTGGAGGATTGAAGTCAAAGGCCAACGGATCATCAACAACCTCCCAGATGTGTTTGGGCATAATGAACATGGCTGCCCAACGCACTGTGAACATAGCATGGAATCTGGAGTTCGATCGAGTTAGATCAAAGACTACGGTGTAGTCATCGGTAGCGTAGACTTCATCAACCAGTAGAGCCAATTGGTTGTGATAGGACATTCCTGGATTGGCTCGCAGCGTTTCCACGGTAAACACAACGTCGGCTGCGGTGAACGGAACACCGTCGCTCCAGAAAATGCCTTCACGCAGGTTCACGGTCATCTGTGTAAAGTCTTCGTTGTAGATAGGGCCTTCGGCTGCCAAGGCATTGTTCCATGGCTCGCCATCAATACCCGCATTAGGGTCTACAAACCACAGCGCATCCAAGGCCAACTGCTGCAGACCTGTTGATGCACCGCCGCCGGGAGCCCAGCGGTTAAAACGATCAGGGTCGGCGATACGGCCCTCTGGGTTTTCCAAGATCAGCGTCTCGTGGCGAGCTACACCCGGCGCGATCTCGGCAAAATCCTGTGCCGTGGCCGCGAACGAACCCAACAACAACGCCAAAACTAACCCAACAGCGATAACGAAATACTTGGATTTCAACACAATCCCTCCTCAAAATTCGATCAATACGCCAATCGCAACAAAAAGTTCCGGCACTCCCCCTCTCCTTCGGGCCCACACAATGGCTAATCCAATGAATCTTCAGTGTTTTTAAACGCTGTACGCCTTACGGAATGCACCAACCGTTTCGGAGCCCGATTCTGAACCGGTTAGATTTTGATGTTGTAATAATTCATGATAAATTCGCGAACTCCTTCAAGATTTTGCTTTGTTTTTGAAAAATAAACAGTATCTTGTTATTATTTACCGGGTATATTATAATAAAATTAACACTAATTACTGGAAATGAATTCTGATATCTAACCGGTTAAGTTAGCCTCCGAACGGACTTGTATGGGATTTTGTGTTTTTCTCCTTAACCTGATATTCGTAGAGGGATTTCGCCAATGAGTGCCGTACATAAATAAAGATTCATTTTCAGCGTTGTAGTGTAGTTGGCTAAATCCAATTGCATTCAACCAGCACGAAATGACTTTGACGTCCCAAAGTACAGTTATTAGGCTGTTCGTTTCCTTATTGGGTGAAACAACCATCTTTGGGCTGATTGCATGAGGACAACAGTTTTTATGATTTGTTGGGTAGCGTGAGGGAGGAACCAAGCGATGGCGACTATACGCGATGTGGCAAAGAAGGCAGGGCTATCTGTGGCAACGATATCTGCTGTCATTAATGATAAACCCGGTGTCAGTGCAGCTGCTCGAGCCAAGGCACAAGCAGCCATCGCTGAACTGAAGTATGTTCCTAATCGAACCGCGCAGGCCCTATCCAATAGTCGTGGCAGTACCATTGCCGTTTTGATCCCATCTATCGAAAACCCTTTTTTCCCACAAGTGGTCAAGAGCCTGGAGGATGTCTTTCAAAGCAACGGCTACTTAACGTTTGTCTGCAACACCGAAGGCAGGATTGATCGAGCAGAAGCGTACATTCGCCAGATGTCAAGGGGCTTCATCGAAGGGGCTGTGATCAGCTTGACATGGGAGTTAACGCAACCGTCGATCTTGGACGCTTTTAGGCAATGGCGGATCCCCGTGGTCGGCTTGGCCGGTGCCCGTCCGGTGGAAGGCATGGATGCAGTCATCCCCGATGATCCGTTGGGCGCGTATGAGGCTGCGGAACATTTAATTAAGCTGGGGCATCGACGCATCGGGTTCATTGCAGCCCAGCAATCCAAGACCAGTGAAATGCGTCTAAAAGGTTACCGGAGGGCGTTTTCAGACTACGGACTAGAATACAACGAGGCTCACGTCTGCCTTGGGCGCAACTACAGTAACGCCGAAGGACACATTCTTACAAAGGCCTTATTGAATCGTCGGGACTGCCCCACTGCTCTATTCTGCTTTAACGATGTAATGGCCCAGGGGGCTCTGGCAGCGGCACATGAAGAAGGGATCCATGTCCCAGACGATCTCTCGATTATCGGATTTGATGACACATTGGGTGAATATGCCTACCCCCAACTCTCATCGGTGACGCTTCCCAAAAGCGAAATGGGGTTTTTAGCTGGTTCGCTGCTCATGGACCACCTGCAGGGACGGCACCATGAACCACGCTTGATAAAGGTGAAACCCCGTTTGGTCATCCGAAATTCCACGGCGCCTCCGGGTCAGCTTCATCGAAGCAAAACAAACAACGCTGGATGAGGGTGTAACTCGCGAAAGACGGTTTCACGAATCGATATCTGCGCATGACAGATTGCCGCAGAGAGAAGCAAAATACTCGCAGTGCACAACCACGACCAAAACGGTACCCCATCGTCCCTCCCAGGACAGCGGGATACCGTTTGTCTGTTTTCGGCAACAATGTGCAAGGCCGGCTGCAGTTAGCTGCAGTTCGGCAATCAAACGAAACGGCGGTGAGAATACAATGGCAACGACCACGTTAACCAACCCTGTGATTTGGGCTGATGTTCCAGACATTGATGTGATTCGGGTCGCTGACACCTTCTACATGGTCAGTACCAGCATGCATACGGTGCCGGGCTGCCCCATTATGCGATCCCGGGACTTGAAGCATTGGGAACTGGTCAGTTATGTGTTCGCAATCATTGCAGACAACGACGAGCAGAACCTCCGGAATGGCAAGAATATTTACGGGAAAGGCTCATGGGCGGCTAGTCTCCGTTATCACAATGACGCTTTCTATGTTTGTTTTTCCTGCAATGACACCGACAAGTTCTATGTGTACCAAACCAAAGACATTGCCAGCAGCAACTGGTCCCGCTCGATCATTGATGGCCTTCACCATGATCCGGCTCTGCTGTTCGATGACGATCGCGTGTATGTCATCTACGGCGTTGGGGATATCCGCATTCAGGAGTTGACCGCCGACGCCACAGCGGTCAAACCTGGAGGTGTGGACCAACTCTTGCTGTCCACCAAGAAAGAGGGCCTGCGACTGCGCTGCGAAGGCGGTCACGCCTACAAGATTGACGGCCGTTATTATCTTCTGTTCATAGAGTGGACCAGTGTCGGCAACCAACGGCGCCGGCAGGTATGTTACCGGGCGGATGCACTCTTGGGTGAATATGAACGCCAGGTCATCTTCGATGACGACATGGGATACCATAACAAAGGCATCGCCCAGGGAGCCATCTTCGATACACCCAATGATCAGTGGTACGCCATGCTGTTCCAAGACCATGATGCCGTGGGCCGCATTCCCTACATTCTTCCGGTTTCGTGGCAAGATGGCTGGCCGATGATCGGTGTGGATGGCAAAGCACCCGCTGTTCTGGAAGTCGACCTTCCTCCCAGCGAACCTGGCACGCCACTGGTCGTATCCGATGACTTCGAGTCTCTGGACGGCACACTGAAACTTAACTGGCAGTGGAATCACAATCCCGATCATGCATCGTGGTCGCTGCAGGAACGCCCAGGATATCTGCGACTGCGGACAGGCAGTACGACGGATACTGTACTCCAGGCCCGGAATACTCTGACACAGCGAACGGAAGGGCCCGCCTGTGTAGGCGAAACCAAGCTGGACGTTTCGGCACTGCGGCCGGGCGACTATGCTGGACTGATTGCACTGCAGAGTCACTTCGGGACCGTGGGTGTTAGGGCAGCTAGTGACGGCAGCCTCTGGTTGGAGATGTGTATCAATGATGGAACCGGTGGCGAAAAGACCACCGATCGCGCTCGACTAGAGGCCGACGAGGTCTTACTGAGGATCGTGTTTAACTTTGAAGACAGCATTGATGAAGCAGACTTCTTCTACTCTCTCGATGGCATTACTTGGTTGTCCATCGGCGACACCTTGCAGATGAAATATACCTTGGATCATTTCATGGGATATCGCGTTGGGCTGTTCTGCTACGCCAGCAGAGTTTCTGGCGGCAATGCGGATTTCGCCTACTTTGGCTATCGAAAGCTGAGCGACATCGAGGAACTCCTTTAAGTACACGATCTCCCGAGGATAAGCTCTGAGCGTACCAGCAAAGGAATATAGTTTCGTTCAAGGAGATCATTGGCACAACGCCGAAGATCTGTAAATGCCAAGATATGTTGGTGCTGTGTTTTTGGCAGGCACCGCTACGTACGGGAGGTATGATCCGTGGATTTTGAACTCATCATCCGGAACGGAACCATTGTCACCGAGCAGGGAATCTACAACGCTGACATTGGCGTTATCGACGGCACCATCGCGGCCATCGGTCAGGGACTTAACGCTGCTGCAGCCGAGATCTTGGATGCCTCCGGTCTTCTGATCCTACCGGGAGCCATCGATGTCCATACCCATCTGGACATGCCAGTGAACGGTACCATGACCAGTGATGACTTCGCTTCAGGCACGCGAGCAGCGGCCTGCGGTGGGACCACGACCATTGTAGATTACTGTATTCAAGAACCTGGGCAGAGTCTACGGGATGCCGCTGCGGTTTGGCACCAAAAGGCTGCTGGTAGAGCTTATATCGACTACGGGTTTCACATTGCCATCACTGATGCCAGCCCGTCCGTCTTAGCGGAAATCCCCGAGATGATTGCTGCCGGCTATCCCAGCTTTAAGCTATTCATGACCTATGACGATGCGCGCGTCGGCGATGGCGTTCTGCTCGACGTATTCCAGGTCTGCAGTGAACACGGTGGCTTGGTCTGCATCCACGCCGAGAATCACGATATTATCGATCACCTAGTTCGCAGGTTCCAGACGGAAGGCAAGACCGAGCCACAGTATCACGAGCAGAGCCGACCGGTACTAGCCGAAACCGAAGCTACAGCGCGGGCCATCCGCCTGGCCAAGGCTGCAAAGGCGCCGCTGTATATCGTGCACTTAAGCTGCGCTGACGCTCTCCGAGAAATCCAGCAGGGCAGAGCTGACGGAGCTGCGGTCATGGCTGAGACTTGTCCGCAGTATCTTTTGTTGGATAACTCCTACTACCAACAGCCGGGTTTTACTGGAGCTAAGTATGTCATATCCCCGCCGCTGCGGGC
>SLOZ01000422.1 GCA_007132255.1 Limnochordia bacterium
TTTTTGCCAAGGCAGCGTTGCCTTTGGCCAGCAACAATGTGATTGCTGCCGTGGTTGTGGTTTTACCATGGTCAACGTGACCAATGGTTCCCACGTTTACGTGCGGTTTTGTTCTTTCAAATTTTTGTTTTGCCATCGTTCCACTCCTTCCAAGTCTCGTCAAACCGTTCTGGATACCATGTGTCTAGTTCGTTATGTTCAGTGAATTTCCTGCTTAAGGATAAAAGGAATCCCCGCATAAAGTCGCACGTATGGCCACAGCATCATACGTCTACGACTGGAAAAGCCAGACCTTCAAAAACCTTCTAAGAGCCAAGCGGTGCTTCCCTCATGCAGACATAAGAAAACCGATGCATGGCATCGGTTAAAAGTCATTGGTTGCGGGGGCCGGATTTGAACCGACGACCTTCGGGTTATGAGCCCGACGAGCTACCAGACTGCTCCACCCCGCGACGAGTGTTGTAATAAGTGGTGGAGGGAAGAGGATTCGAACCTCTGAAGGCGTCGCCAGCAGATTTACAGTCTGCCCCCTTTGGCCAACTCGGGAATCCCTCCATATGTTATCAAGCAACATGTATAAGTTTATCACAGTGAAACAATGATGTCAATACACAAATTGGAGCCGGTGGAGGAACTCGAATCCACAACCTCTCGATTACAAGTCGAGTGCTCTACCAATTGAGCTACACCGGCGAGAACATTTATGAGTATACCAACTTCATTACACCTTGTCAATGCATTTTTGTCGAGATCTTGTTGGGATTTTTCGGGGTTTCACGCAAAATCCGATAGCAGTCCCAACGTGGTCTATACACGAAAAAAAGGAGGCTCTTGAGCCTCCCTTCGTTAGGCAAGTCCATAAGAATCCGCATCTGCTAACTCTACTGTGCAGCGCTTTCTCGCTTTTCTAAATAACGCTCTAATTTGCGTTTGACTCGCTGCAGAGCATTGTCGATGGATTTTACGTGTCGAGAGAGATCATCTGCAATCTCTTGGTAACTCTTACCCTCTAAGTAAAACATCAGAACTTTCCATTCCAGATCACTCAAAAACTCGCCCATCTTATTTTCGATGTCTACAAACTCTTCACGGCTGATGACGAGTTCCTCTGGGTCCGTAACCTTCGATCCTGAAATAACGTCCAAAAGTGTTCGATCCGATTCCTCGTCATAGATAGGCTTGTTCAAGGACACGTAGGAGTTAAGGGGAATGTGTTTTTGACGAGTGGCCGTCTTGATGGCCGTAATAATCTGACGAGTGATGCACAGCTCAGCAAAGGCTCGGAACGATGCCAACTTATCAGGGCGAAAATCGCGAATCGCCTTGTATAAGCCAATCATACCCTCTTGGATAATGTCTTCTCGATCAGCACCGATTAAAAAGTAAGAGCGTGCCTTGGCTCTCACAAAATTCCTGTACTTGTTGATCAAATATTCCAGAGCCACATCGTTGCTGTCTCGGGCAAAATCCACGACCTGCTCATCTGTCATGGCTTCGTACATCTCATAATACCTCTTCTGTGCGTTTACACTCACACATACCGCCCCCGTCTGGAAAAATCACCCAGAAAGCTTTCCGAACTTCGGAAGAGCCCACTGTAAAGCGTTTATCCGTAACACGTACTTATTATACACCAAGCATAATACGTCGTCAAGAGAACAAACCGTCGCAATCCTCCGTCACAAGCCACTTCCACCATGCCCACCGTGGTCAACGCCTGTTCCCAAAACTGCTTTCTTGGCTCCAGCTTGCTTACGTATCGGTATTGCGCTGTCGCACCACTTCAAACAATAGTACGGCCCCAGCTACGGAAGCGTTCAGGGAGTTTAACTGCCCCTGCATAGGTATTTTCACAAGAAAGTCGCAGTGCTTTTTGGCCGCGTGGCCAAGTCCACGTCCCTCGCCGCCGACGACCAAAGCCAATGGACCTGTCAGTTCCTGCTCGTAGCATACCGTACCCGACATATCGGCACCACAGATCCAGCAGCCCGCTTCTTTGAGGGCTTCCAGCGTCCTGGCAATGTTCGGAACTCGACACACGGGAATATGGCTGGACGCGCCTGCGCTGGCTTTGGCCACCACTGGTGTCACACCCACGGCACGCCGCTGGGGGATGATGACCCCGACGGCACCGGCACCTTCGGCACTACGCAGTAGTGAGCCCAAGTTATGCGGATCCTGGACGCCATCCAACACCAAAAACAGCGGATTCACTACGTCCTTACTCTTGGCAATCAAATCCTTCAATTCCCAGTATTGCACCGGACTAATTTGGGCAATCACCCCTTGATGGTGACCGGTTTCACTGTACTGATCTAACACCTTGCGTTCCACAGTCTGGACAGGCACATTATGTTCTTTGGCTAAACGTTGTATCTGTCCCAGTGGACCCCGATTTTCTCCCTTGGCCATAAGGATCTTGTTAATCGTCTGTCCGGCCCGAAAAGCTTCAATGATAGGATTTCGTCCTTCAATTTGCTGCATCAGACTTCACCGCAATTCGTTCAAATTCATCAAAACAGATGGGAGCCACAGCCCGCGCCTGTTGGTAAATGGCTCGTGCGTATTGGCGGATTTCCCACTGGGCATGTTTGTCCATACGCAACTGCAAGAAGTTCATCAGGGAACTCCCGTTTACTGTCCAGTAATAACGGGAGTAAATGCCCATGGGCAGGACGCTGCGCGCCTGTTCCTTTTTCATGCCGTCCGCTACAAGAGACTCATAGAAGTCAAAAGCTGCTTCCTGATGAGCGAGCCACCGTTCTTGCTGCGCCGAATCTAAGTCCGCTGGAACATAGTATTCCCGCAGCGCAGTGCAGTAACGCAGACTCTCTTCGTTGTAAGATGCTATGCGGTGGCGAAACCATTGTCGAGCCACGAAAATCGGAGCTTTAACATCAAACGTAAAAACCATCGCCTCAAAGGGAGATTTGTGACCTTCTCGCAGTAAATGGCGGATCAACTTCCGATCTGCTTCCTCACCCTTGGATTCGCTGCGCCAGCACCTGCGAGCATTGCGGATCACCGCATCGTCACCACCCATGGTTTCCAATAGTTCGACATAACCCTTGTTTAGAACTTCCACCAGTTCAATCCACTCCCATCGTTTCACTCGTTGGTCGGCTGCACTAACTGTAACAACCACCCTAATCGTTCGTTGCGGCCCGTCAAAAACAGAAAACCGACCAAAGCCTCAAAGCCCGTGCTCTGACGGTAGCTTATCGTGTCAGCATTGCAGGGCACAGTACCCTTTGCATTGCGCCCACGACGTACCACGTCCAGTTCTTCTTCATCTAAATGGGGTTAAAAAAAAAAAAAAA
>SLOZ01000454.1 GCA_007132255.1 Limnochordia bacterium
GAAGGACCCGCCAATTTTGATCTTCGACGAAGCTACCAGTTCCTTAGATAACGAAAGCGAAGGCGTGGTCCAGGAGTCCTTAGAGCGTCTGGCGGCCGGGCGCACAACGTTGGTCATTGCGCACCGCCTTTCCACCATCCGCAGTGCTAAGCGCATTGTTGTCCTGGCTGATGACGGGATCCACCAAGAGCACACCCACGAGGTCCTGCTGAACCGCAATGGTGCCTATGCCCGGTCATACCGGATGTAGTTTGAGCTATAGACACGACAAGACACCCGAGCCGTGGCTGCACAGTTGCTTCCTGTGCACCGCTGTCTCGGGTGTCTGTTTTGAACTTCCTAGTTTAGTTAAGCCGCTAGCGATCGCGAACCCTGTGCAAAAACTCCTTCACCAAACGCCGCGAGATGCCCCTGCCTTCAGGTATGGGGTCTGTGACGAATATCTTTTCATCGTCTCGGCCGCCCACCTCGCTAGCGACGATCGGCGGCGAGTATTGATGTTACTCCAGAACGAACACCTTCATGGCCTGAAGAATACGCTCGTCCACAAACCGGCCAGCTGCGTTGTAGGGCACTGCTGCACCACCACTGTACTTCAACACATGATCCACGCCCGGCACCATGATAAGGTGGGCTGCTAACTGAGAATCGGACAGCAGATACGCGTGATCCGGGCGGACCTGCTCATCGGCCAAACCGTGGAGGATCAACACAGGCAGCTCCACATCGGCGATCAGCTGTGTGGGCTCTGCCACAAGCCAATCTTTGGCGAAACGCCGCTGAACGTCTAGGCTTTGGATAAACTGCACAAACTCGGGCATTAGATCAAAGTCGTCATAGGGTACTGGCTGATCAGCAGCAATCGCCGCATAGGCCAAATCCAACGCTCGCTCCAGTTCAGCAGCCAAACCGCTGTAAACCTCCGGTTCCATGATTTCCAAGTACGAAGCCTGCTCCCGCAGTTGACCGCGCACCGTCTCACCCATGGTCCGACCGGGGCCTGACAACAACAGCAGGCCTGCTAGATTCGGTGCGTCCTCAGCGGCCAGTAACGCTAGCACAGCGCCTTCGGAATGGCCGGCCAGGTACAAGTGCTCACCATCCACCAGCGGTTCGTCAGCTAACAGACGCAGCATGGCTGAGGCGTCGTCGGCAAACTCTCGGAACGAAGGCACCTCTTGGGCTAAAAGCTCTGAGCCGCCCGTGCCCCGCTTATCATAGCGAAGCACAGCAATCCCGTGCGACGCCAGGTACTCAGCAATATCCTTGAGATTGTCAATACGACCGCGCAGCATGGCACTGTTACCATCGCGATCCGTGGGGCCAGAACCCGCAATCAGCACCACTCCCGGGACGTCACCGACGGTGCTTTGCGGAACCGTCAAGGTTCCAGTCAGCCGAGCGCCGGGCACAGCCTGTTCCACTTCGCGATCCACCCACTCAAAGGATCCCATAGTGGTCCATGGCCGTTCTACCACTGCCTGCGCTGCGGTGTCAACGGCCTTGATCTCAATACCCTGCGATGGAATGGTCATTTTGACCAACTGGCGTTGCTCTGTACCCACCCAGACATGGACTGGCACGCCGACATCACCCGTATAGGCAAGGGTTTCTTGTCCATCCACCACTTCCACACCGTTGAACTGGAGACCCATGGGCACTAAGACCTCAGACTGCATGAGCTGCGATGGGACATGGAGCGATACCGAATCCGGTTGGCCTGTGGCTTCGTCGAAAATCCAAGCCAAGACCGCATAGTCTGTCAGGGCAGAGTTGTCCAGGGGTAACACCCAAGCCCCTTCCATTTGACCTTGGCGACCCATACCCATGACTTCGTAACTCAAACCCGTCTCCTGCCACTGCATATCAACGACCATAGCTCCAGCCGGGCTTTGCATGTCAAAACGGTACGCTACGGGCTGCTTCGGAAACTCGCTGCCTTCAAACATGAACATCGTTGTCACTTCGACTCCACCCGTGAGTGATGTATACGTGGACAGGCTCGTTACATCTCCCTGGACCCGAACGGTCTGTTCGGCGCTCCCTATTTCCTGACCGCCCTGCAGAATCACCAATTCGCGGGCACTCAGTGGACTGGTCAACAACAGCAGCAAAGCCACCAACAGTACATAACGCTTCCAACCAGTGTGCATTTTTCATTCTCCTTTTCCTAGTTGTCTAACGATACTGAACAGGGACAGGGTCCTCATGCCAACCGACACGTCGCATTCCTGCGACGGATCGATTCTTCAAGCCAAAGCCACTACGGTCGCCAGTAAATGCCGGGAGTCCTCTCGAGCATGCGCTCAATGATCAGTTCTCGGCGCAGTGTCGCCGTATCTTCGTGGTACTGGCGCAGAATCTCGTTAACTTCCTTCTCCGTGTACGTCCGTTCGCGTTCGAACTCATCCAACAATTTCTCCAAGATAATCTGCCGTTTCTTGCGCTGCACAGGAATAGAAACCAACTTGCCATACTGGAAAAAGGTGTCCAGGACCTTCTGGCGATAGCGCTGGGCCCGCTCCTCCTGGACAGACCTATCTGAGTATCCATCTTGGACCAAGGAGGCAACCGTGGCCTCCAAAACCTCCGTCTTGAGGCGATATTCCACATAATACTGCTCTTTCTTGCGGCTCACGATGCCCGCATCTTCCAACTTCTTCAAGTGGAACGACACCGTGGATGGCGCCAACTGCAGTTCCTCAGCCAGCAGTTCCACGTATTTCGGCTGCCCATCCATAAGACAATGCACCAAGCCCAGCCGTGAACGGTCAGCTAAGGCTTTAAAGAGTTTAATGGCGGTGTCCGTCATGGTCATCACCCTCCATCATTTCTTGAAACATCCCGTGGAAAATGGTCTCCAGAATGCGGACGACCTCGATCTTAACAAGTTCCTTTTTCCATTCCTCCGTATGTCCGTGTTCTTCATCCTGCTCAGCTTTGGCCTTCCAAGGTTCAGGAAGCGTATCAAAGTACAATTGGCAGGCAGCACGCAGTTGATCCTTCTGGTCCTGATGCTGATCTAAGATCGGCTGCAGCTTGGGATTGGGTCGATCGAGATAGACAGCACCATAGGAAACGAGGAACATCTTTTCAAAAATGTCCAGCACATTGAGGGCAATGCGGTGAAACACCGCTTCATCCTCCCGTTGTTCGGAAAGCTTCTCCTCCATGGCCTTTTCTTCTCGCATTCGCCAATGAGCAACGGCTTCCAAATAATGTCGTTTTAAATGTTCATGGGCTTCCACAACACCACTTCCTTTTTGTTTTTATATCCATCGATTTAGATTTTACCATGGGTGTTGAGGAAATGC
>SLOZ01000293.1 GCA_007132255.1 Limnochordia bacterium
CACTAGGAGATGACCGTGGGAAAGCGGATCTGCTTGGGCTCGGCGCAGAGCCGAGCGGCTGATGACATTGAACTGGATGTGTTGGATGCGCAGTGTCACAAAGGAACGGATAAAATCCATAAATTTCCAGATACCAGGTTCATCCGCCAAGGTGTCCGGGGATAGTTTGATGTTCAAAAGACTTCCGTTGATGGACCGCAGATGATCCAGTTTGCTGACCGTCTTCAGTACGGCCGTGGGACCGAGGACATCTCGGCCCACCATGGGAGAGAGGCCGCCATCGGCCAGCTGTTCCCCAGCCCGGCGACCATCAGCTGTGGCACCTACACCAGCACCCAGCGGAATGTGGGCCGATACAGTGTAGGCTCCAGCGGTGAAAGGGCCACCACGCCGGTTGCGGTGCTGGTCCAGTTCGTCGACGAACACACCGAAGAGCCTGCGTGCGATGGCGTCCACTACATCGTGATCATTACCGTACTTAGCATATCGCTGGCGCAGGCGCAGGCGCAGCTGCTCGTGCCCTATCCCCGTAAAGTTCTGTTCCAAGGCCGTGATCAGCTGCGAGAACGACACGCTTTTCTCTTCGAATACCGCTTGCTTAATGGCATACAGCGAATCACTGAGATTGGCTTGGCCAATACCCTGGATGCCTGAGAAGTTGTAGCGTGCACCGCCCCCGGTAACATCCAAACCCTGGTCTACACAGTCGGCAATGAGTGACGATAGAAATGGAGTCGGTGCAAAGCGACAGTGGCCGAGATCAACGATGTCAGCGCCTTCGGTGACCAACCGTGTGTAGATCTTTATGTTGTCCTCGATAAACTGCAGCAGAGCTTCAAATGGATTCACTTTTCGGTCTACTCCGGGCGTTGAACCTTGTTGTTCGTTTGCTGACGCGCCAGGCCTAGTCTGGTTTTCTGGGCGCTCACGGTGGTCCAGATGCCATTGGTACAGTGCCAACTCCATGACGCGCAGCAGATTAAAAAGGGCAATATCATGGAGACCATAGGTCCGCCCGGGAATGGACAGTTCAACACAGCCCACAATACCATAGTCTCGAGCGTCCCGGAGACTAACGCCTTTGGCCAAAAAACCCGGTACGATAACCTCATCGTTGAACAACTGCGGCATGCCTGTGCCCAGGCCAATGGTGGCAACCACCTTCTTTAAGAAGTCCTGCGGTGTCGCTTCGTGCAGTCGGACCGAGAGGTTAGGCTGGGGCAGTTTCAGAAACCGATGTGCCTCCAAAACCGCCACGGATAAGGCATTGCTGGCATCGCTGCCAGCGCCGTTAACACCACCTAAGGTGACTGTATAGCCCGTAGGGAATCCGGCAAAATAGCGGGCACTGTCTTGACTGCGGATCAAAACGACATCGTTGGTCTTGATGCAAAAACACGCCAAGATCTCTTGAATCGCTGCGGGTGATGCCCCTTGCTGACGACTGTATTGGTAGAAGGGCAGCATGTATTGGTCAAAACGACCGAGAGAGAGTGAGGAGGCGTTGGATTCATACTGGGCGGCGAGACTGACAAACCAGAGCAGCTGACAGGCTTCCCAAAAGGTCTCAGGCCGCCCATGGGCTATTTTTTTGCAGACCTGAGCAATCGTCTGCAGTTCCTGCTTCCGATCAGGTGTAATGCTTTTGTCGTGACTCATAGTGATAGCCAGCTGCGCGTACCTAACGATATGATTGATCAGAGCCTCATGGACCAGCAGCGCCGCCCGATAAAATGGATGATCCGGCTGTGACTCCACCTTTGCGGCCAGAGTCTGCAGCATCTGCGGCAGCCCTTGCTGGAGAATGGCCGGAAAGTCCATAATAATGTGTCCCTGGCCCTTGTCCATTTGGTTCAGCGCAAAGACATGGTCGTCCACGGCCTTCTGGATATCCGGACGAATACGAGCTTTGATGAAGTCTTTCAACGAGCGACCCCGCCAATACGGGAAAAGCTCCTGGCGATACAGCTGCTTGTCGGAATCCGTTATGCCAAAGGGATCCTGGGGGCGCTTGTGAATCGTATCCAGTTCCTGCAAGATCCAATACGGGTCCATCTCCGGTGAGACAATGCCGGAACGGGGGCGTACTGTACGGTTACCCACCAGCAGTTCGGAATCACGAATGGCGATGGCGACGTGGTCAAGAATGTGAGCTGTGGCCCGGGCTCTGCGGAGGATCATCGGCTGGCCTTCACTGTGCTGCCGGCTCTCTGTGTAAAGGAGGGCGCGTTCTAGCGAAACACGGCGTTCTTGGGCAAACAGGTCTGCTGCCAGTGCCTCTACGCGCTCATTCATAGTGGGCCCTCCTCACTAAGATTCGTCGATCACTTGGGCAAATCAGTAATGGTCGTGCCTTGACCGTAGACGTGTTCCCAGTCAGCAGCAAAGTCGTCCACAGCCTTTTGAATGGCAGGCATGGCCAAAGCGCTGCGGAGCATGGTAGGCGGCAGCGTCACGGCATGAGCACCGTGCTTAAAAGCGGCGGTCACTTGGCCAATGTTCTTGAAACTAGCAGCCAAAATTTTCGTGGGATAGCCGTAGACGTCGATGGCTTGGCTGAGCTGTTCGATGACTTCCCAGGGATCGATGTCCATGTTCTGCATCCGATTGCAGTAGGGAGCAATATAATCGGCGTTTGCCTGGATAGCCAACATGCCCTGGATCTTTGTATAAATGGCGGTGGCCGTGATGTTTGCCCCATCGGCTTTCAAGCGATGCATGGCCTGGAGGCCCGGTTCGTTGACTGGGATCTTAATGTACACTTGATCATCCAAAGCTTCTCGAATCAGGCGCGCTTCTGCCATCATACCCTTATAATCTGGTGAAAGTACTTGAATGTGCAGTGACTTATCTGGTCCGATGAGCTCCCGAATCTGGCGGAAGTGGTCAAAGAAATCCACTCTGCCTTCGGCGCGAAGAATGGTGGGATTGCTGGTCACACCATTAAACGGGTAGATTTGAATGTAGTCTTTGATCTCTGGGATATGGGCAGTGTCAAACAGAAATTCCATGGGGTTCAGCTCCTAAGGCTGCCGCACCTCTCAACGGCGATTGGCAGCGGTAATGGGCAGCCTACAGCTGCTGTTCGGTTCGAGCAATGATGTCATCCTGCGTTTGTTTGGACAGGACGTTGAAAAACGCACTGTAACCTGCTACACGGACAATGAGATCACGATACTGATCGGGGTGTTCTTGGGCATCAAGTAATGTTTCCTTGGACACTACGTTGTATTGGACGTGGAATCCGTGCAGCCCATTGAAGAAGCCGCGCACCACTGCAGCTAGCTTCGTCATGTTCTCTGGATTCGCCAGC
>SLOZ01000068.1 GCA_007132255.1 Limnochordia bacterium
GCGCTCGTTCTTGGCCAGTTCTCAGGGAGTTGCTGATCATTTACCGTTCGTTGCGGCGGTGGGCAACCATGATGTCTATGGTCAGGGCAGAGACTGGTTTGGCGAAATATTCTCGTATCCCAGCCATGGACCACCAGGATTGCAGAGGACTGTCTACAGTCTAACCGTCGGTCCCCTGCGCTTGGTGGTTTTGGATACGGAGGTGGACAGCAGCGCTCGCGCGGGGCAGATGCACTGGCTGGAGCAGGAATTGGCTGATGCTTCCGAGCCTTGGACTGTGGTCGTCTTTCACAGGGCACCATATAGCAGTAACCCGCAGCGCGGCCCAGACGGAGTCGCAGCGGCCTTCACCTCTACATTGGAGCGCCTGGCTGTGGACCTGGTCTTGACAGCCCACGATCACGCTTACATGCGCACCCATCCCATGCAGAGCGGCCAGCCTGCGGCTGCGGGAACCGTTTACGTGACGGGCGGCGCTGCCGGCAGCAAGTTCTACCCGGGCCAGCGGCAGGCGTTTACGGATGTTTTATTCACCGAGCCAAGGCCCATCTACTCGGTCATTACTGTCACGGAAGAGCAGCTGCGTTTGGAGGCGTGGACGGTGGATGGACATCTGGTGGATACATGGGAAGTTCACAAAAGCGGGGAGAGCCGGTGACGCAAAACGATTCGTGTGCCCAGAGAATTGGCGCTTGATGCAGCAGGACTGCTGGGATTTTGATTAGGGTTGAAGTCAAACTGTTTGGAGGTGCTGGTAATGACGACTGCTAACAGCGAACAAAGGCAACAGGTCTTTGAGTTTGCCGACGTGCAGACGTTCTGCATTTCGGTGGCCGACTGTGAGTTCCTCATTCGTAAGACAGAAGAAACTCCCCGTGTGGACGTTGTCGGTACGGCACATTTTTTGGACGATGTGCGAGCCCACTGCGATGACGGTCGCTTAACCGTCCAATCTACGGAACGGCACGCATCGGTAAGCATTGTGAGTGTTGTCAAGGCAATGGCGGGCTTGGGAAATGGCCTCAAGAATGAAGGCTCCATTGTGTTGTACGTGCCCAAAGGGATTGATGGCGAGATTCGCGTGATGGGCTCTGGAGATGGCGACGTGCTGCTGCCATTGGGACGACTGCGCATTACGATTCAAGGTTCTGGCGATGTCGATGCCCTGGAAGCACGGGAACTGGACGTGACCATCAGCGGTTCCGGCGACGTCAGTGTGGAGCGCGTAACGGAACAGGCTGTTGTCGCTGTCAGTGGTTCCGGCGATGTGACCCTAGCATCTGGTACCCTCAGCACTCTCCAGGCATCCGTGAACGGCTCCGGCGATATCGATGCACATGTGACTGCAGCAACCGCTATCTTGAGTGTTCACGGCAGTGGCGACATCACGGTGGACCGTGTCAGCGGTGATGTCCAACAGCATGTGCGCGGTTCCGGTGATATCACGATACTCAAAACCGGAGAATGACTGTTTTGAAAGAGTGAGCTAACGAAACGATGGCAAACGGAGCGTGATACAATGGCAATGTTCAGCTTTGAATCTGTGTACGCGTCGGTTAATGGCGAAGAACGGAAGTATGATATCGTGAGGCACCCCGGGGCTGCAGCGATCCTGGCCATCAAAGACGAACGCATTGTTTTGGTGGAACAATATCGTCCGGCGCTGGGAAGAAATATCCTGGAAGTTCCAGCCGGTATGCGCGACGGTTTGGAAGATCCACTGCTCTGTGCCCGCCGGGAACTGCGAGAAGAAACCGGGTTCACCGCGGCCAAATGGTATTCCATGGGCAGCATGTTAGTGTCACCAGGCTATACAACGGAAGAACTCTTTTTGTTTATGGCCGAGGATCTGCAGGAGGGTGAACAAGAGCTCGATGACAGCGAAGACATTGTCCTCCACTGGTTGGATCTTCGCGAAGCCCGTCGCCAAGTGGTTAGCGGCGAACTCAATGACAGCAAAACGATGATGCTTCTGCAGCGCTATTGGCTGGGCATGAGCAAACCCCTGGATTGAGCCTTGTGCTTCGTCTCAAACCCTACAGAACAAGTCTTCAAAAATAAACAGCAGTGAGGTGCTACCCATGCAGTCGCAATCCGTGACCATGCTTCATCCCGAGCCGCTTCCCCTGCGGCCGGCCCTACCATGCCCCAACGGATTTCGTATTCGTTATCTTCGGGCCGATGAAGGACCTGTTTGGGCCCACATCGAACATATCGTGAATGAATTTGTGAATGCTGATGCGGCCCTGGACCGCTTTCAATGGGAATTCGCGCCCTTTCCCCTGCAGATTATCCAGCGCTGTCTAGTGGTGGAGACCACCTCCGGTGAGGTCGTGGGAACCACATCCGTGTGGTACCATCCTGCCTTCCAAGGCGGATTGTGGGGTCGGCTGCATTGGGTAGCGATTCTGCCGGAGTATCAAGGTCGAGGTTTGGCTCGCCCACTTTTAGTGGCAGCACTTAACCGCATGGCAGTCTTTCATCAGCGGGCTTTCTTAGATAGTGATACCAGCCGCATCAAAGCTCTGCGGCTCTACTTAGATTACGGGTTTCGACCCCGCCTCCAAAGTTCTAAAGACTATGCAGCCTGGAGGCTGGTGGCTCAGCAGTTGCAGCATCCTGTATTGCAGCAGAGTTTGCGGGCGGATAACCCGGCGGATTCTGTATAGTGGAAGGGAGTGAGGCGAGATGGCAAAGCGTCCCAGCACAGCAGCTGCTTGGACGGCGCTGGCTGTCCTACTGCTGGTAGCGGCTTGGAGTGCTTGGCAGATTCAGCCACCAGCACCGTTAGCCAACGATGCCGACAGTACGCGGTTCTCGGCCGAGCGAGCTGCGGTCCACCTCGAAGCCATGGGGACACAGCCTCGCATTCCCGGAAATGCCTATCATGAAGCTGCGCGTGGGTATATCGTGGACTACTTAACGAACTTAGGGCTCGAAGTCGACGTCCAGCGGAGTAACATGTTACTACCAGACCGTACGCAGGTTCCCTTTCGGGCTGGGCGTGTCGCTAATGTAGCGGCGCGGCTCGCTGGCCGGGACAGCAGTGGGGCGGTACTGCTAGCGGCCCACTATGATTCGGTGCCCTCGGGTCCAGGCGTGGGTGATGATTTGGTGGGCGTGGCGGCACTTCTGGAAACGGCACGAGCCCTCAGCATTGGTGAGTCGCTGCCCAATGATATCATTTTCTTGATCACCGATGCCCACGAATATGGGCTTTTGGGGGCCAAAGTTTTTGCCAACGAACATCCCTGGATGGACGACATTCGCTTGATGTTCAACTTCGAAGGTCAAGGTCCAACAGGTCCC
>SLOZ01000493.1 GCA_007132255.1 Limnochordia bacterium
GGAGACGTATTTGATACGGGGAAGCGGTTTGCGTGTTGCCATCATTTTAGTCATTGTGGCCGTAGCTGGGGTGTTGTTGTACTTTACGCCGATGAATTTGGGTTTGGATCTACAGGGTGGAGTTCATGTGGTCTTGGAGGCCCAGGACCGCGAAGGTATGCCGGTGGATGAGGAATCCATGCGAGGTGCGCTAGCCATTATTGAACGTCGCGTAAACGCCTTGGGTGTAGCGGAGCCCATCGTACAGCGAGCTGGAAGTCGGCGCATCATCGTTGAACTTCCTGGTGTTCAAGACCAACAACAGGCCATCGATACGGTGGGACGGACGGCACAACTGGAATTTAAGGATCCTACAGGCCAGACAATCCTTACTGGCGCATATTTGCGCTCTACAGCGCTGGGACAGGACCGTTTTGGACGACCAGCGGTGGATCTTGAGTTTGATCGCGAAGGCGTTCAGCTGTTTGCGGATATGACCACTCGCTATCAAGGGCAGCTGACAGAGATCACCCTGGACGGTGAGGTTCTCCAGGAAGTTATGATTCGGGAACCGATTCTCGAAGGTAGAGCACAGATTACTGGCACGTTCACTCACGATGAGGCAAGGCATCTCGTCGTGCTCCTCCAAGAAGGTGCTCTGCCCGTGCCCATGGACATTATGGAAATTCGCAATGTAGGTCCAACCTTGGGTCAAGAATCCATCGATCGCAGTATGCGGGCGGGAGTTATCGGAATCCTGTTGGTTCTGCTTTATATGATCATGTATTACAAGCTTCCAGGTGTGATTGCTGACGTGGCTTTGGGAGCTTATGTGGTTTTGGTGTTTTCCATCCTTGCGTCTCTGCATGCTACATTAACACTTCCCGGGATTGCCGGTATTATCTTGGGTATAGGTATGGCTGTGGATGCCAATGTGATCATTTTTGAACGCATCAAGGATGAACTTGGTTCTGGGAAACGTCTGCGGCCGGCGATTAAGAGCGGATTCGGACATGCGTTCTCTGCCATTATCGATGCCAACATTACGACCTTGATAACAGCCGTCGTATTGTTCTACTTCGGCACGGGTCCAGTGCGCGGCTTTGCCGTGACCTTGAGTGTCAGTGTTTTGGCCAGTATGTTCACGGCCATTATTGTGACACGAATTCTCATGGAAGCCGTTGTCGAACGGGATCCAGATAAGATGCTGCAGTACTTCGGCATGAGGGGGCTGTCCAGATGAATTTTATTGAACTTCGGAAAAAGACCTTCGTTGTTTCCGGTGCGCTGATTATTTTGGCTATTGTCTTGTTAATCGGACCTGGCCTGAATCTGGGTATCGACTTCACGGGTGGTACCATCATTGAACGTCAGGTTGGCCAAGACGTCACAGCAGATAATGTTCGCAGTGTGATCGAAGGCGTTCCCAACGTGGAAGTGAGCGGTTCGGTTATTCAGATTTTGGACACCCCGCGGGAATTTTTTGTGCGCACTCGTACGCTCGAGACCAGGGAAATTCAGGCACTGGATCGTGCCTTGGATGAGCAGTTCGGAAATCTTGTTGAACGCCGTACGGAAGTGGTTGGTCCTGTCATCGGTCAGGAATTGATTCGCCAGGCGCTCCTGGCACTGCTGATTGCGGCCTTGGGTATTTTAATCTACGTTAGTCTGCGTTTCGAGTATCGCTACGCGGTATCAGCGATTATCGCAGCCCTGCATGATGTTTTGATTGTTCTTGGGCTTTTCGTTATCACTGGGCGCGAGATTAACAGCCCATTCGTGGCAGCGATCCTGACCGTAATTGGTTACTCTATCAATGATACGATCGTTATCTTCGATCGTATTCGGGAAAACATGGTCTACCGCAAGAAGGAAAGCCACGAGGACGTGGTCAATCGCAGCCTCAATCAGACGATTTCGCGGACGATCAATACCAGTTTGACCACCTTTGCTGTGGTGACACTGCTGTTCATCTTCGGGGGAACAACGATATCTGATTTCGCCTTTGCGCTGATGGCGGGTATTATCGTTGGAACCTATTCGTCTTTGTTCATTGCCAGTCCAATATGGCTGGAGTGGACGCTTGCCAGTCGCCGACGGGCCAAAGCAGCGGCGAAAGCATAAGTGTGTAGACGAAAACCGCAAACTCCGGGGCGAATCCTCGGGGTTTTTGTGGTATACTAACAGAAAAAGGATGGTGATTGTATGTTTTACGATCATGCCAAGAAGCTTCTGGCTACAGGCCTCGGATTGGCTGTCCTTACAAAAGAAAAAGCGGAAGAATTGGTCAAAGAGTGGGTTCAGGAAGGTGAACTGAGTAAGGACGAAGGTAAGGAGCTTTTGGACAATTGGGTTCGGAAGGTTGATACCGAGAAAGAAGAGATTCGCACACGTGTTCAAAAAGAAGTTCACAGGATTGTGGAAGGCGCCGGTGCTGTGACACACGAAGAAGTCGAACGACTACGAGCTGATTTGCAGCGTTTGGAGCAGCGAGTACAGGCGTTAGAGACCGCGGCCGCGGACGATGCGCAGGAATAAGCAGGCGTTGAACCCTGCTTAGAGAGGTGGTGGAGGTGTGGCATTTCGTTGGAACCGGAGGTACCGTCACCTAAAACGCTATAGGCAGATCGGAGAAGTGTTGTTGCGTCACGGGTTTGGTTACTTCTTACAGCAGCTGGATTTGACGCATATCCTGCCGTTGACCAAACGCATCCGCTCTCTGCAGCCCATTCAGCAGACCACACCACCCGCAGGTCGTCTCAGGAAGGTACTGGAAGAGTTGGGGCCGACGTTCGTGAAATTTGGGCAGGTCCTAAGCACCAGGCCCGATCTGCTGCCAGCTGAATTTGTTAAAGAGCTGGAAAAGTTACAAGATCGTGTGCCGCCTGTGCCGTTCGCGGACATCAAGGTCCAGGTGGAGCGGGAGTTGGGAGCGAAGGTTGAGGACGTGTTTGAGGTGTTCCACACCGAGCCTCTAGCGGCCGCCTCCATCGGCCAAGTGCACTATGCTATGCTGGCCGGAGGCGAAGAGGTCGTGGTCAAGGTACAGCGGCCGCGCATTCGCAGCACGATCGAAACAGACTTGGAGATTATGTATGGTTTGGCCAGCATGCTGCGAGATCAGGTTAGCTCTTCGCATCTAGATCCTGTTGCGGTGGTTGACGAATTTCGCCGAACGATCCGAAAAGAATTGGATTACACTAAGGAAGCTCGCAACATTGAACGGTTTTATGCAAACTTCAAAGACGACGAGCGCATTGTTATTCCCACCGTGAAGTCAGAACTGTCCACGGAACGCCTCTTGACAATGGAGTAC
>SLOZ01000216.1 GCA_007132255.1 Limnochordia bacterium
CTGCGCGTCGAATGGCTCACACTGGATATATCACTCATCCTACGTCTGGTGATGGAGTCCGCGCCCAGCGAACCCCGACGAAGGAGCCGGTTGCACCCAAGCCAACATTACGCGAAATCGCTGAACGAGAGCTCTTACAGCAAGTGATCCCGGCTAGTGCCCTCGTCAATGCGCAGGGTGAGATTCTCTATCTCCATGGCCGTACGGGAATGTTCTTGGAACTTGCCGAAGGTGAATTCGACAGGAACATCTTGAAGATGGCACGGGAAGGGCTCCGGAGTGCGTTGACAACAGCACTGCACAAGGCCGTGGGGACCAAGGAAATCGAGCACGTTTTGGGTCTGCGAGTTAAGACGAACGGCGACTTCGCCACGGTTAATTTGACGATTCGCCCGGTGAAAGAGGATTCCAAGGGACCCTTGTATCTTGTGATTATGGAAAAAGGACCAAAATTTGAGCCGCGACAAGCTGAAGAAGCTACTGGTTCCAGCAGCGGTCAAGAGGATGTCGACCCCCGTATAGCAGAGCTTGAGCGGCAACTGCACTCCAAAGAGGAGTATCTTGAAGTCACCAACGAAGAACTAGAGACCTCGAATGAGCAGCTTAGGGCCGCTAATGAGGAGATGCATTCCATCAATGAAGAACTGCAATCGACGAACGAAGAACTGGAGACATCCAAAGAAGAGTTGCAGTCGGTCAATGAGGAGCTGGCTACTGTCAACAACGAGCTTCAGACAAAAGTGAAGGATCTGTCGGTGGCCAACAACGACATGAACAACCTTCTGGCGGGCACCGGTATTGCTACCATTTTTGTGGACCATCAACTGCGCATCCTACGGTTTACTCCTACGATTACCGTTGTCATGAACTTAATTTCCAGTGATGTGGGACGACCTGTAGCCCACATCGTGTCGAACCTCGAGGAATACGACAGCTTGGTGGCTGACACGCAGGGTGTGTTGGACACGCTGCAGCCTTTTGAGCGGGACGTAAAGACAACAAAAGGCAAGACATTTACCATGCGGATCCAGCCCTACCGTACCTTAGATAACGTGATCGAAGGTGCTGTTATCACGTTTGTGGATATCACAAGTGCATTAAGAACGCAGGAACCTTCAACCAAGGACAACTAGATGCACACAAACGGTTCATTGCCCAACGATTTCCGAACCAAGGGATGAACGCGAAGGAGCGGAGTTCTCATGAGGAAAAACGATGAATCTCCAGGTGAACGCAGTGATCCAGCAGGGAAACCCCTGCGCAACAAGGCAGAGCTTTTCTTGCGCCAGCAAGCGGACCGAGTTCCGGAGGATGCTGAAAAGCTGTCCTTGGACGAAGTCAGACAGACGCTCCACGATTTGCAGGTCCATCATATCGAGTTGGAAATGCAAAACGAAGAACTGCTGCGTGTCCAGGCTGCATTAGAAGAGTCACGGGCTCGTTACTTTGACATTTATGACCTAGCCCCAGTGGGTTACTGTACCGTCAGCCAGAAAGGTATTATCCTAGAGGCAAACTTGACAACTGGCTTGCTGTTGGGTATCGCTAGAGGCGCACTGCGAGGGATGCCATTCTCCCAGTTGGTTTTTAGAGAGGACCAAGACGCCTATTACCTTCATCACAAGAAACTCCTCGAGAGTCGTGAACCCCAGAAGATTGAACTGCGACTGACAAGGGCTGGAGACGCTCCCTTATGGGTTCTGCTATCAGCGACCACGGCGCAGGAAAATGACGGCAGTCTGGTATGTCGAGTCGCCTTAAGTGACATCAGCAAGCGCAAAGAAACGGAAACAGTTCTCCGAACCATCCTTATGAATGTCCCGGACGTGATTGCTCGCTTTGACCAGAATCTGCGTTATCTATTCATCAACGATGCTGGTGTAAGGGCACTGGATTTGCCAGAAGATCATGTTCTTGGCAAGACCGATCGGGAAATTGGGATGTCCGAGAGTATAGTCGATGACTGGGAAAAAGCCCTCCACTCCGTGTTCTTGAACAATAGGCTACGGGATTTGAGTATGGAGTACGAGACATCTCAGGGAACGAGATACTATCATTCTTTAATTGCGCCCGAAGTCAACGACGATGGCAAGGTGTCTACTGTGATAGTCATCACTCGAGAGGTTACGGGCCAGAAAAGGATGGAAAAACAGTTGTTCCTTGAAAAAGAGCAGTTCAGAATGACTTTGTTGTCGGTGGGTGATGGCGTTATCTCGACGGACAGTCGTGGAGATGTGGTGGTTATCAACAACATAGCCGAGCAGTTAACGGGATGGAGCCAAAAGGAAGCGATTGGTAAACCACTGGATGAAGTGTTCGTTACCATCCATGAGGACAGCCGAGAACCGTGTGGTAACCCAATATCTAGGGCACTAGAGGCAGGTGGTACGCAAGAACTTGTCGATGAGGTGATTTTGATTGCCAGCGATGGTTCAGAACGGGTCATTGAGGAGTCTTTGTCGCCTATTATGGACATCCACAACAAGCTCAATGGAGTCGTATTGGTCTTTCGAGATTGCACAGAACGAAAGCTGAACCAAGACAAAATGGAGTACCTGAGTTTCAGCGATGCATTGACTGGGCTCCACAATCGGAGATTCTTTGATGAAGAAGTGACCAGACTCGATGTCGAAGATAGTCTGCCGCTTACACTGGTCATGCTGGATGTTAATGGTCTGAAGCTCACCAATGACGCTTTCGGCCATCGTGTTGGGGACGAATTGTTGAAAAAAGTTGCCGCCGTATTGCGCAGCGAATGTCGCGCTCATGACGTTATCGCCCGCATTGGCGGAGATGAACTGGCTATCGCACTGCCTATGACCAACACGAAGCAGGCGAGCCGGCTTATGCAGCGGGTTCGCGACGCCTTTGCTCAGGAAAAAGTGGCCGGTGTTCCTTTGTCTGTAGCTTGCGGTTGGGCCACCAAGAAGACGAAGGATGAAGACATGGCCGACGTTTTCAAAGCCGCCGAAGGATTAATGTACAGGGACAAGAGTGCGGGACGGGCTCGTTACCATCAGCAAGCAATTCGACTTATTCAGGAGAAGATTCAAGCGAGAATACCTGCAGAACAAGGGCATATCAAACGGGTCGGCGAACTATGTGGGAAAATGGGATCGATCTTGGGGTTCAACCAGGTGGAGAAGGAGGAGCTAATCAAAGCCGGCCATTTACACGATATTGGGAAGAGCGCCATTGAAAAAGACGTGCTGGAGAAGGATGGCGGTCTGAATCCTTCGGAGTGGTTTGATCTTAAGAGGCATCCGGAAGTAGGGTATAATATTCTC
>SLOZ01000168.1 GCA_007132255.1 Limnochordia bacterium
ATCTTGGTCAGTTTCTTTTCGTTTGTCGTGATAAATTTACCGCCTGGGGATTACTTGACAACGATGCAGATGACCCTCCAAAGCCAAGCTGGAATGTCCCGGGAGGATGCTATTGCCATGGCGGAGCGCATGCGATCCCGTTACGGACTGGACAAACCGTTTATTGTTCAGTACTATGATTGGGTTTCCGGGATTGTACTGCGAGGTGACTTTGGGTATTCATTCCAGCACAACCGGCCTGTCTCTGAGGTGATCTGGACACGGTTGGGGTGGACGCTGTTGATTGCAGCCTTATGTCACGCGGTCTCGGTCATTGTGGGGGTGACGATTGGGATCTTTTCAGCTACGCACAAATACAGTATCGGCGACAATATCTTTACGGTGTTCGCTTTCTTAGGGCTGTCGGTTCCAAACTTCTTTTTTGCTTTAGTCCTCATGTATTTCCTAGCGTTTCATATGGGGGTGCACGTGGGAGGGCTGTTTTCGCCACAATATGTTATTGCGCCCTGGAGTTGGGACCGCTTTGTCGATCTGCTGAAACACCTTTGGGTTCCCGTTGTGGTTGTCGGCCTTGCCGGTACTGCGCAGAACATGCGGATTATGCGCGGTAACTTGATGGATGTCCTGAACCGCCAGTACGTAGAGACGGCCAGGGCTAAAGGTTTGAGCGAGCACAAAGTGATCTACAAACATGCCGTTCGCAATGCGATCCAACCTGTAATCATGTACATGGGCATGGCATTGCCGTTCTTGATTCAAGGCGAAATTATCGCCAGCATTATCCTAAACCTACCGACTACCGGCCCTGCGTTTTACATGGCACTGGTGAATCAGGACATGTACCTTGCAGGATCATTTCTGATGATGATTGCGGTTGTCTTGGTCATCGGCAATCTCTTAGCTGACTTCACACTGGCGTGGCTGGATCCCCGTGTCCGCTATGATTGATGGGAGGGTTGCGATCAATGAGTAAGCAAAACAAACCTGAGAAGCAAAAGAAGTCATTTTCCCAAGGACAGTTGATCTGGCGGCGCTTCCGGCGGCACAAGCTCGGAATGATCGGAACCGCAGCGGTTGTGCTCTTAATCCTTGTCAGTATCTTTGCGCCCTTCTTCAGTCCTTATGATTATACGGAACCTGAATTTCGGAAGGCGTATACACCGCCGCAGCGCCTGCGCATCCGAGATGCCGAAGGTAGTCTAACGCGACCCTTCGTGTACGGATTGACGCAGGAATTCGATGAAGTTACGTGGGAGCGCGTCTATGTAGAGGATGAAACGCAACCCTATACCATTCGCTTTTTCACTCGTAGTTGGGAATACAACATACTGGGTTCCTGGACGACAGATATCCATTTGTTTGGCGTCGACGAGGGCGGCAGCATCTACTTGATGGGTACCGATCATCTTGGTCGAGATATGTTGAGCCGGATTATTTTTGGCAGCCGCGTTTCTCTGTTTATTGGTATTACTGGCGCGCTGGTCAGTGCCACACTGGGTTCATTCATGGGTGGGTTATCGGGGTATTTCTCAGGTACCGTGGACATGTTAGTTCAACGGTTGGTCGAGATGCTCCAGTTGTTCCCGCAGCTTCCGCTGATGATGGCCCTCAGCGCCGCAATTCCGTCAACCTGGCCGCCTATGGGCGTGTTTTTAGGGGTGGTGTTCGTATTGGCCGCTGTCCAGTGGACGTGGTTGGCTCGAGAAGTACGCGGCAAAGTGCTCTCGTATCGGGAAGAAGACTTCGTCTTGGCAACGAAAACGGCTGGTGCCAGCGATCTTTATGTCATCATCTTTCACATTCTCCCGAACTGTTTGAGTCACATCATTGTCGTGTTGACACTGACGATTCCAAATCTGATTTTGGCGGAAAGTGCGTTGAGTTTCTTGGGGTTGGGGATTCAGCCACCCATGGTCAGCTGGGGTGTGCTGCTCAGCAATGCAACGAATCTGCAGACCATTGGTGACAATCCTTGGATCATGCTTCCAGGCGTGATCATTCTGCTGACGATCTTGGCGTTGAACTTCCTCGGTGATGGACTGCGGGATGCTGCTGATCCTTACAGCTGATCGGATGAACTTCGCCCAATATGTGACTGCTGCCAGGCCCATGGCGGAAACACCGCCGGAGCCTGGCGCTGTTCGTTTCGCGTTTGCGGCAGGTTTTTCCACAGACGCGATCGCGATCATCAATCGGACTGCAGGAACGATGCGGAAATGTTGGCGCCATTCAAAAATATGCCAAGGGAGGTCTGTTTGTGCCCAAGGAAACGATGACTGCCAAAGAACGTTGGTTAGCCGTTTTGCAGAGAAAGAAACCGGACCGTCTACCCACAGACTATTGGGCTACCCCGGAAGTAACTGAGATGCTGTTGAAACACACAGGCACTGCCAGTGCTGAAGAACTTTTTGCTGCACTGCACATTGACGTTCCTATTACGGTCAGTCCCACATACACTGGGCCAAAGCTGGAATCCGATCAAGACGTCTTCGGGTGCCGCTACCGCGACGTGAAATACGGCACCGGTAGTTACCGCGAATGCGTCACGCACCCTTTGGCCAACTATGCAACGGTGGCCGAGATCGAGGCAGAGTACCAATGGCCAGATCCTGATTGGTGGGATTACGCAGGTATTGCGCAGCAGGTTGAAGGTCGGGAGACGAATCCGGTGCGTGGTGGCGGCTCAGAACCATTCTTGAAGTACAAAGATCTGCGGGGGCAGGAACAGGCCTTCATGGATCTTGTCCTCAACCCGGATTTGGTACACTACTGTCTAGATAAACTGTTCGAGCTCGCCTACATGGATACGCTGCGGATCTACGAGCAAATCCCCGGCAAGGTCGATATAACGTACGTTGCGGAGGACATGGGGTCGGAAACGGACCTCATGCTGTCACCGCAGCACATTCGCACATTCCTGCTGCCGCGGATGCAGCGCATCGTGGACTTGGCCCATCAGGCCGGAGCCTATGTGTTTCATCATAACGATGGCGCCATTCGTCGGGTGATTCCGGATCTGATTGGCTTAGGGATTGATGTACTGAATCCAATCCAATGGCGCTGTCCTGGCATGGAACGGCAGGCATTAAAGGACGACTTCGGTTCGCAGCTGGTGTTCCACGGTGGCGTGGATAACCAGCAGACTCTGGCCTTTGGTACACCAGCCGATGCTGCAGCCGAGGTTCGCGAAAATATCCGCATTCTAGGGGCCGATGGTGGTTATATCATTGCACCCTGCCATAATATTCAGCCGGTTAGTTCTCCAGAGACCATCGCAGCTATGTATGAAGCGGCTTGGGAGCATGGTTGGATGTGACACGTACTAGTCTGCAGACCGAACCAGGCCTTCACTGCCCATACGCTGGCGGGAAGACCTGGTTCGGTCCGTATACCAAACATAATTCGGCCGTCTAAAACCCAGAAGCGGGAGATGCTCAGGGTTATCAAAACCGGCTCTTTGTCAGTCACGGCGGTACCATGCTTAACGAGCAGCACAGCTTTGCAGCCAGCCCAACAACTGATTCCAGGAATCGTCTGCCGTTGGTTCGCATCAAAATGGCCGCACTGGTGCATGGTTTTGGCAACGACTACAGACGACAAAGTTTTCTTCCTGGAGCGCAGGGTGTCACTGGTCTTTAACAACCGGCAGCCACGGCTGCGCTGGGTATGGGCACAGGTACCGATGCCGATGCCAGGTTGGGTCTCCTTTCACTAAGGTAACGGCGTTGGCCAAGAGAAAGGCCAGGTCTAGGCGATTCATCGGAGCCGCTGTCCGCTGGCTGACGACGTAGGCCAGCCAAAACGCAACAGGCACCACCCAACGAACCCAAACGCGTTTGAGCCACTCTGGGGTGGGGGTATGGCTGTCAGCCAAAACGACGACGATAGGGCCAAACGATGGGCTGCAACAGTGGGTTTGTGGGACACGCCAGGGAAACAGGTACACCTCCCGAAAATCTCAGCCAGAACCAGGCAGTTCTGCATAGAGAACAATGCGCAGTCTACAGCTCAGTTCGAAGTGCCCCTAGCTTGCGGTTCTCCGGACTTTACCGTCAATTATCGGCGTTGCAGCATGTCTAGGAACCAGGCCTGCTTCATTGACGTGTTTCAACGCCCCAAATTGGCAGTTCGGCTCGGAGAAACGCCTGTTAGAAAAGGTTTCGCACTCGGCTTAGACCACGCATTGCCCTTTGTGAAACAGAGCTGCCAGCAACTTCGTTGATTGACAAACGGACTCAACCTAACCTATACTGACAGAGACAGTGAGGTGGCGCTCATTTCTGGAGGAGGCGGAGAGAATTGCAGGCAAACAAAAAAGAGCAGATTCGGGAAACGGCCATTCGAGTCTTTGCTGCCCGAGGATTTCATTACTCTACGACGGATCGCATCGC
Source organism: Limnochordia bacterium (assembly GCA_007132255.1). Taxonomy (GTDB): domain Bacteria; phylum Bacillota; class Limnochordia; order Darwinibacteriales; family B1SED10-159; genus SLOZ01. The sequence continues at coordinate 4,392 of SLOZ01000168.1, forward strand.
CGAGGAAGCTGGAGTCTCGGTGGGAACGATCTACAATTACTTCCGCAACAAGGAAGCTATTCTTGAGTACATTTTCCAAGTTGAGTTGGAGAAGCGCCAGCAGTTTTTTGCATCGTTAGAGGGCGACCAGCGTCCGGTGCGACAGCTGCTCACTGATTTCCTGCGGATGCACTTTCAGGCTATTCTAGATCACCCTGATGTTGGCCAAATACTGATTCGGGAGCGGCACTTTCCTCAGTTGGAGACTCTGGATTTTGTCGTTCAGTTTATCCAAGGAGTTCCTCAAACCATTGCGGCACTGCTCGAAAAGGCAGTGGCCGGCAAACAGATTCGCCCCTGCCAAACAGCCGTCGTTGCCGCAGCTTTGTTCGGCGCTGTGGAAGGTGTAGTTCGCGAGGCGATGTTGCGATCCGATCATGCCGAACGCGACGCGATCTTGAGGCGTGCTCCCGAGGAGTTGGTGACGTTGTTCTTCCAAGGTCTAGAGCCATAGGGAAACTGCGACGGACTGCAGTTGAGTTGATTCGTGAATCAAACTGGGATGCCTTCGGCAGAGCAAGGAATGGTGCTGCGCAGGGCTCTAATAGAGGAAGGCAAGTTTTTTGACTCACTATGAATGAGGTCTCATTCTATTTTGCAGAGGAAGCACCATGCATGGGCAGAGGCCATGAGCGTGCCCATGATCTGCGTTGGGTCCATGACAACGAGGGACCGCTGCCACGGGGCGCTGCAGCGCGATCCCATCATGATCTGGCTTTGGTGATGAAACTCTGATTGCCATGCAAAAACCACTAACGCCCGGGGATACCCCATGAACACAGTACCGCTCTTTGCTCAGCCATACGTGAGAAGCCTGAGCAAAGAGCTTGCGGTAGAGTGCTTGGAAACCTCTGCATTTCACTGGACTGTGAGGCACGTAGAGTGGATCAAAGGCGATTGCCAATGGCCTCAGCCAAGAAGACGCCAATCATGATCAGCTGCATCAAAACTTTCGCAAACGCACTGCCCAAAAACGCGATCAGAGTGGCAAAGGCAACTCGCATGGACGCCTCAGGAGTATGGTGCTGCAGGATCTCCGCCGCAAAGACGAAGAGAAAGGGCGCAACAATGATTCCAAAGGGCGGAAAAAAGATCAGGCCCACGACGACACCAACGACAGATGCCAGCATGGTCCACTTGGTTCCACCGTAACGCTTGACCAGATAGGCATTGGCCAGCTCGTCCATGATGAGGATTATCGCTGTGAAGAACAGCATCGTACCCCAAGTGGTCCAGGTTAAGGCCAGCGGGTTCACCAAAAAATGGTAAACGGCAACGCCAAGCCAAACAAGTCCGACAGCAGGCAGCATGGGAACGACGATGCCAATAAAACTAATGACAAAACAAAGGGTAATCACAACCCACCACAGTACATGCAAGCCTAACACCTTCTTCGCTTAACGATCTGGTTTAATGTTCTGCGTGCCACAGCTTTCTCCCTGCAGAGCCGAGAAAATGTTTGCCAAGAACAACAAGGCAAACGCTGCGGGCGCTTCCCACCAGCAGGTCACCAAAGCAAAAGCAGGAGCCAGACCAACGGCTCTGTGGGCTTAAAGCAAAGCAACGAGCACCGAACCCCGGTGCTCGTTTGACAGCGTCCGCTCTTTAACTGGGATTTTCCCGCCTAGTGCTCCATTTGCCACCGGACCAAACGGACTGTTTGAACGTTTCTTGAACGGCCGACGACGGCGGCTGCGAACCGAGATTCTTGAACGCCGTAGAGAGCATCAATTTGATCCGATTCAACTGGTTGATCTCGCTCATGCCCGGATCATAGTCAATGGCGACAATGTTCGCTTTCGGATATCGCCGTTTTAGAGCTTTCATCATCCCTTTACCAGTTACGTGGTTAGGCAGACACGCAAACGGCTGCGTACAGATGATGTTTTCCACACCATGCTCGATCAACTCCACCATTTCGCCGGTCAGGAACCAGCCCTCGCCAGTCTGGTGACCCAACGAAATAATGTCTTTAGCTCCTTTGGCAATCTCACGAATCCCTTGGATTGGCAGGAAACGGCTACTCTGAGCGATGGCCTCACGGTACGGTTTCCGGTAGAGTTCTAACACGCGGGAGGAAACGGCACCGGCCATTTGCCCTAACTTACTGCCGGATAAGTTATGGTACCTGTACTCAATACCCAACAACGAGTAGAGCAGAAAATCAAGGAGGTCAGGCACCACCGCTTCGGCACCTTCGGACTCCACAACACCGACCACATCGTTATTGGCCGTTGGGTGATACTTGACTAGGATTTCTCCGACAATGCCGACTTTGGGTTTGGGGATATCGCTGATAGCAAGTTCCTCAAAGTCTGCCACAATCTGCCGGAGGTTCTTGGCAAACGTTCTTACGCTCAAGGACTCCAGGCTGTCTTTGATGGTACCCGCCCATTGGCGGTAGAGCTTGTCCGCTGATCCTTTCATCGTCTCATAGGGTCGTACACGGTAGAGAACTCGCATTAAGCAGTCCCCATACACCATGGACATCACAACGCGGTGGATCAAGGCTGGGGTCAACTGGAAGCCTGGGTTTTTTTCGAACCCCTGGGCGCTGAGACCAATGATGGGAACGTGCTCAAATCCGGCATCCTTCATGGCTTTACGCAGCAGGCCGATATAGTTCGTGGCCCGGCAGCCGCCACCGGTCTGGGTGATCATCACCGATGTCTCAGTGGGATCGTATTGACCGGACTTTAAAGCCTCCACCAGCTGTCCAACGGTAATGATCGCCGGGTAGCAGGCATCGTTGTTGACATACTTAAGTCCTTCATCGACGGCCTTCTTGTCCATAGACGGAAGCACTTTCAGATTATACCCGGATCGTTGGAAGGCCTCTTCCATAAACTCAAAGTGAATCGGTGCCATCTGCGGTGCTAAGATGGTATGGCGCTGCTTCATAGCCTTGGTGAACGGCGGTTTCGTGATGGCATAGGAGCCGTCGGCAGCCGCCGAAGGAGTGGTCCGGCTCTGTCGTTCTTCCATGGCTGCCTGCAGGGAACGGAGACGGATGCGGGCGGCGCCAAGATTACTGCCCTCGTCAATCTTCAAGCACGTATAGATCTTGCCGTGACTATCCAGAATATCCTGGACTTGGTCTGTGGCAATGGCGTCCAAACCGCAGCCGAAGGAATTGAGCTGCACCAATTCCAGGTTGGCCTGATCAGCGACGAAATCAGCAGCCGCATACACACGGGAGTGATATACCCACTGGTCCATGACTCGCAGTGGCCGCTGAACGCTGCCAAGATGGGCCACCGAATCCTCGGTCAACACGGCCATGCCCAGCGAGGTGATGAGCTCCGGAATACCGTGGTTGATCTCGGGATCCAGATGGTAGGGGCGGCCGGCCAACACCACGGCTTTGCCTTCGTTCTCTCGCAGCCATGCCAGTGCATCCTCACCGAACCGACGAACATCGGTCTTGAAGCTTTCGTTTTCCGTCCAGGCAGCCTCCAGCGCTCGAGCGATTTCCAACGGCGCCAAGTGCAGCTGCTCACCCAATTCTTCCTGTAGACGTTTGCGCAGCCGTTTTTTGTTATCAAAGGGCAGGAATGGCATCAGGAAGGTTACATCACTGTTCCAGAGCTGTTCTACATTGTTGCGAATGACTTCGGGATAGCTAGTCACGATGGGACAGTTGAAATGGTTATCGGCGTCCGCCTGTTCCTTCTGTTCGTGGGTGATACACGGGTAAAAAATGGTCTTGCAGCCCTTGTCCAGAAGATCAACAATGTGGCCATGCACCAGTTTTCCAGGATAACACACAGATTCCGAAGGAATGGTTTCAATACCTTTTTCATAGATCGACTTCGATGAACGGCTGGAAAGCTCCACGCGGAAACCGAGGTTAGTGAAGAACGTAAACCAGAATGGATAGTTCTCATACATGTTCAGCACTCTAGGTAAACCGATGGTGCCCCGAGGAGCTTCCGCTGCCGGCAGCGGCTCATATTCGAAGGTTCGTGCAAATTTTTTGGCGAAAAGGTTGGGCAGCGGATTGTCTTCCGGCCTGCGGCCGGCTCCGCGCTCACAGCGATTTCCCGAGATATACGTCGCACCGTCTTGGAAGCGATTCACAGAAATGAGACACTGATTGGCACACAGTTTACAGCGGGTTTTGCTGGTTGTGGAGGATACCTGTTCTAGTTCAGCAGCCGTTAACAGCGTGGATTCAGAAAAGTCCGCAGCGCGCTCTTTAGCTACGATGGCAGCACCAAAAGCACCCATAATACCGGCAATGTCCGGACGCACAACCGACCGTTCGGCCAGTTTTTCGAAACTACGGAGAACGGCATCGTTGTAGAACGTACCTCCTTGAACCACAATGTGCTCACCCAAATCCTCGGGTCGCCGCAGTTTGATGACTTTATAGAGGGCATTCTTCACGACAGCATAAGCCAGCCCTGCGGAAATGTCGTTGACCGAAGCCCCCTCTTTCTGTGATTGTTTGACGCGGGAGTTCATGAAGACTGTACAGCGGGAGCCAAGATCCACGGGTTTTCGCGAATCCACAGCTGCTTGGGCAAAGGTCTCGATCTCCATGTCCAGCGAGCTGGCGAAGGTTTCTAGAAACGAGCCACAACCGCTGGAACAAGCTTCATTGAGCAATATGCTGTCAATGACGCCATCCTTCACACGCAGGCACTTCATATCTTGGCCGCCGATATCCAGAATAAAATCCACACCGGGTCGGAAGAACTCGGCACCTTTGTAGTGAGCCACCGTTTCGATTTCTCCGATGTCCACTTTCAACGCCGTCTTGAGAAGCGCTTCACCATAGCCGGTCACTGTGGACGAGCGAATATAGGCCCCCGGGGGCATCTGCGCGTATAACTCGGTGAGAGCTGCGATGGTGCTCTGCAGCGGACTACCATGGTTCGAGTCATAGAACGAGTACAGCAGCGCACCGTCCTCATCAATCAGTGCCACTTTGGTGGTGGTGGAGCCAGCGTCAATTCCCAAATAGCAGGGGCCAGTGTGGCCAGCCAAGTCACGGCGAACAACGGCGTGCTTTTCATGGCGCTTCCGAAAGTGTTGAAGCTCAGCATCGTCCGAAAACAAAGCTGGCAGACGCGGACTTTCTTCGGCATCGGCAGCGAGGAGAAGCCGGGCCTTGGTCACGAGATCGTGCAGCGGGAAAGGTCGTTGATCTCCGGAGGCCATGGCGGCCCCAATTGCATTGAACACCTGGGAGTTAGCCGGAACGATGATCTCCTCGTCTTTAAGTCCCAGAGTCGCAATAAAACGCTGGCGCAGCTGGGGCAGAAAATGCAGCGGCCCACCTAAGAAGGCCACACTGCCGCGAATGGGGCGACCGCAGGCTAAACCACTAATGGTTTGGATAACAACGGCCTGCAGAACGGAGGCGGCAACGTCTTCTTTGGCCGCTCCTTCATTCAGCAGTGGCTGGACATCGGTCTTGGCAAAGACACCGCAGCGAGCCGCGATGGGATACAGGGTGGTGTGCTCAGCAGCTAAGCGATCAAGGCCCTGAGCATCTGTGCGCAGGAGGGAAGCCATCTGATCAATGAACGACCCAGTCCCTCCGGCACAGGTTCCGTTCATGCGCTGTTCCATACCGTCTTTGAGATACGTTATCTTGGCATCCTCACCGCCAAGCTCAATGGCTACATCGGTCTCTGGACATAATGCTTCGACAGCCTTGGTGCCGGCGATAACTTCTTGGATAAAGGGTATATCACACCCAGCTGCCACAGAAATACCACCTGATCCGGTGACCATGGCCGTCACTTCGACGTCGGGGTACTGTTCGGCAGCGTTTTGAACCAGCTGGACCACAGCGCGTTTAATGTCGGAGTGATGCCGCTGATAATGGCTGTAAACCATTTGTTGGTTTCCGTCGATTAAGGCCACTTTGACGGTGGTGGATCCCACATCGATCCCCATTTGATATACTGGCTTCACAGTGAGGCCTCCTCGCATATTTCCCGAGCATCTATTAAACCTATCCGCGGTACCCGCAGACCCAATCATTGGGCATAAGAGATGAACACAGCGGCCTCCCGAGGCCGAACCCGGTCATCACAGCTGGGGTTCAAACTAGGAGCACCGCCTTCTTCTCGGACAAATCTGTGTGTACATGAGAACTCTGTTCGGCATATTGAATGGGACACAACAAGCGATTCTTTGAGAGTACTTCTTATTTCATAGATCAAAATCCTGCCAAATAGATAAACTTGTTAGCTATTCGCGGTTTAGGCATAAACTTCCGGGGTTACCGGTCCCGTGGAAATAGCCGGTTGGGCGGCCCAAGAAGCCAGAACTCGCTGCGTCCACCACGGTATTCGCCGGCGTGGGGTACGCGCAGCGGGTCCCTTACATCAAAGGGGCAAATATCCGGAGTACGGTACGACCCACTTTGCGGTACCAGGGAAGCAGCAGCAACTGGGCGATGTAGATTTCCTCACATTTGGGCAGGGTCTGCAAAAAATCGCGTTTGACATCCATTAAAGCTGGTACCCCATATAGCCACGTCCCGCACTCAAAATGCAGGTAAAGACTGCGGTAATCGAGATTGATCGTTCCGATGACGCTGTATTTATCATCCACCACGAAGGTCTTCGAGTGCATAAACCCCGGTGTATATTCGTAGATTCTGACACCCGCCAAGAGCAAAATGTGATAGTACGAGCGAGTGACTGCATGAACATACCACTTGTCTGGGATGTGAGGCGTGATAATGCGGACATCGATCCCCGATTTGGCTGCATTGCCGAGGGCTGTCATGATCTCGCTGTCGAGGATCAGATAGGGCGTCGTGATGTAAATGTACTTTTCTGCCTTACTGATCATGTTCAAATAGACAGTCTCGCCGACGGGCTCGTCATCCAGAGGATTGTCTGTGAACGGCTGGATGACACCCCGGGCTTCGGCATCATTATAGGCCGGCAGTTGGTCTGCTGTGGGGCGAAACGATTCCAGATCCTCATCAACATTGCGCAGATAACCCCACAGCGCCAAAAACATGACCGTCAGACTCCAGACGGGTTCACCCTCGAGCATAACAGCGGTGTCCTTCCAATGGCCGTATTTTTCCTTGGCATTGGTATACTCGTCAGCAAGATTGATGCCGCCAGTAAAACCTACAAGGCCATCAATGACAGCAATCTTACGATGATCGCGATTATTCAATCGCGACCGCAGAACAGGGATGAAGGGATTAAAGACAGCACATTGAATGCCTAAAGATTCCAAATGGCGATCATAGCGGTATGGGAGAGTGAATAGGCAGCCAACATCATCATAGATGACACGGACATCGACGCCAGCCTGGGCTTTTTCTGCTAGAATATCCAAGATGGCTGTCCAAACAGTGCCTTCATCGATGATGAAGTATTCTAAGAAAATATAGCGTTCAGCATTCTTGAGAGCGTCGATTAGGGCAGCCATCTTCGCTTCACCCAGCGGGAAATACGTGGCGCTGCCGTTATCATACGGTGGAGAAAAGGCATGTTCCTGAATATAGCGGGACTGCTGGGCTGCCGCAGGCTCTGCTTGCAGTGGTTCCGGAAATGGCGGCGCAACCCGGCGCAGCACTACAGCCATTTTCCCGGTGACGATACCCATCTTCCGACGCATGCGGCGGCTGAGCCGGCTGCCGCCAAAGAGGAGGTAAAAAATGCTGCCAAAAATGGGGAACAACAACACCAAAACAATCCATGCAATCTTGTAGGCAGCTTTGCTGGTGCTGTTGATCACAGCCAGCGTTACAATTAAACTCAAGAGGACACTGGAGGCATAGAATTGCACAAACAGGTTGGTAAAACGGGTGATCACAATGAGTAAGACGGCGGCTTGAATGGCTATGGCTGTGCTAAACACGACGACACGGTGGAATAGCAGCGGCAGGATTTTTTTGATAGGCAGGGTGATCACATCCTCCGGCAGCGATAGACGCTGGTTTTTTCGACGGGGGAGCTGGCTCCGTCAGTACAGGTTGGCCTTGCGCTATTCTGTCATGTATTCGACTAGGAACCGCTAAAAGTCCTGCTTTTTCCAGTCCGTTGGTGGACACGCGAACCGTCCTGAAGAGTCCCGTGGGCGCAGCGCTTAGGATGCTGCGGCGAGCAGCGGCGGAAAAAAACCGGTGTTTGTGCTTTAC
>SLOZ01000322.1 GCA_007132255.1 Limnochordia bacterium
CGCTAGGTCCAAACCAGCAATGGCCTCCTCCGTGGCGGCACGCATCGCGGCCGTCTGCTCATCCAGCGTCTCTGTGACATCCCAAGCGGCCAACTGCTCACTGACCGCCTGCTCCACATCACGGGCAACCACTGCCGCTAGGTCCAAACCAGCAATGGCCTCCTCCGTGGCCGCACGCATCGCGGCCGCCTGCTCATCCAGCATCTCTGTGACATCCCAGGCGGCGAACTGCTCGCTGACAGCCCGCTCCACATCACTGCTGATGGAAGTCCGCAGGTCCAGGCCGGCGATCTCTTCGGAAATAGCAGCTCGGATGCCAGGCAAGACTTGGCTCTCTGCGTCCCAAGCCGCCAATTGTTCCTGTACCCTTTGGGATATATCTGTCTGCAGCTGTGCCGTCTGCGCCTCTAAGGCTGTATCTAAATCCAACGCCATCTCCAGCTGTTCCTGCCAATTCCAAGCAGCGAACTGCTGCTCGACGGCGGCCTCCACTTGAGGCGCCACCGCGGCTGCGGCATCAAAGGCCTGCAGTTCGTCTTGGACTACGACCTGGAGCTGCTGCAGCAAAACTTCCGCTCCCATCCAAGCGTTCAAGTGTGCCTCGACGGCGGCGGCTAAGGTTTCTTCGACGTCCATCGCTGCCCACTGCTGCGCTAGCGACTCCTGCACACGAACAGCCACCAACTGCTCCACATCCCATGCAGCCAGGCGTCGGTCGACGGCGGCCTCTACGTCGGCCAGGAGCTGTTGCTCATAGTCGGCATTTAACTGCGCTGCCACCGGTTCCCAGGTGTCAGGATCCCAGGCTGCCAGCGTCTGCAGTTCAGCCAAGACACCTTCCAAACTACGCGCCACGGCATCCTCAACAACACTGGCATCGGTGTCTGGGTCCACAGCTTCCATCTGCCGGCTCAACGACTGCAGTGCCGTCTCAATGGCCGTCAACCGGGCATCCAATTCCTGCTCCATCTGCAGTCCGACATACTCGGTCTGCAGCACCGGTTCTTGATCCACCAAGCGCGAGCCAATCCACAAACTTGCGAATACAGCGATCACAACCAAGACTCCTACGATTACCACATTCCGTACCTGCACAGGCTGCCACTCCTTCTGCGAATTCTTTGTTGTAGTCACTCTTCGGTTTGGCACAAAGCATTTCCTGTATAGTTTCAATCTTTTTTCTCTGACAGGAACTGGCACAGCCATACAGAATATACTCTATATGGAGTGTTGCACCATGACAAAACAAAAACGATCCCAGCGGCTCCTGCGCTACCGCGGACTTCTACTCGATGATTTCCAACAAGAAGCTCTGCATCACGTGCAGCAGAACACATCGCTGCTGGTCAGTGCCCCCACCGGGACTGGAAAAACACTAATTGCGTCATATCTTATCGATAGAACATTGAAGACTGGCAGTCGTCTGGTCTATACCGCCCCGATCAAAGCCCTGGTTCATCAGAAGTTTGATGAGTTCTGCAGTCAATGCGGCGGCGGGCAGATTGGCTTGGCCACCGGTGATCTGACGCTCAATGCGACGGCGCCAGTTTTGGTGGTCACCACCGAGGTCTTTCGCAATATGCTGCGCAGCGACGATGCCCGGATTCCCGGATTTTCTTGGGTCGTCTTCGATGAACTGCACTATTTAGACCATGTGGAACGCGGATCGGTCTGGGAAGAATCCATTCTGTTGAAACCAGCCAGGATGCGCCTGTTGGGGTTGAGTGCCACCGTGCCCAATATTGACGGCATTGCCCAATGGATCCGCCACGTTCACGACGAACCCGTGGCGGTCATTCAACATGACCGGCGGGCGGTTCCGCTCTACCACTATTACTTTAACTCGTTGGGTGAGATCACGCCGCAGAATGCTGTCTTGGAACACATGGCCGCTGGTGATAACACCGGTTCTATGGATCTAAAAGGCGGACATCTTACTTGGGATGATCTCGGCGGTGACCTGGTGCCAGACTATGCCGACAGCAGCCGATTCCTGCAGCTGACTTCGTATCTGCGGCGCCATCGCTTATTTCCTGCTATCTTTTTTTCCTTCAACCGCCGCGATTGCGAACAAAAGGCTAGAGAAACCGCGCGCCAGTACAACCTACTGCCCGACCATCAAAAGCGTGCCGTGCAGTTTGTCGTCGAAAAGCAGCTGCGGCGAGCAGGCATCTCCAAAAAACGCATTCCAGGATTCGACGATCATCTGCGCTGCTGGCTGCGGGGAACGGCCGTGCACCATGCCGGACTGCTCCCAGTACTGCGCCGCATCGCTGAACAGCTATTAGGCGATGGCCTAATTCGCATCATCTATGCCACAGAGACCTTCGCTGTCGGAGTCAATATGCCGGTTCGAACCGTGTGTTTTGGCAGCTTGACCAAGTTTGATGGTCGCCGACGGCGCTACCTTACGCAGCAGGAGTATTTCCAAATGGCGGGCCGAGCCGGTCGCCGCGGCCGTGACAAAACCGGAACCGTGGTTTCCATGGCCAGTGTGAGCTATTTGGCCAAACAGCCAGCGCCGGTTTGGGACGAAGCCAATCTCGAGCCCGTCAACAGCCGGTTCGTCTTCAGCTACAATCTTATCCTGAATATGCTGCATCGCTTTCCCGATCGCTCTCTGGAGGATCTATTGGCGCATACCTTCTCGGTTTACCAAAGCCAGCGGCCCCGGGGCGAGCTGCTCGAGGAACTGAACCACCAGCGCACCGTGCTGCAGCGGCTAGACTACGTGAACGGTACGACGTTAACCGACAAAGGCCGCCTTGCCTGCAGTCTTTATGTGCATACGATCCTGCTCACCGAGTTAATCCAGAACGGGATTTTGGACACAGCGAGTCCGGTACAGTTGGGAAGATTAGCTGGCAGCCTTATGTGGGAACGGCGCAGTCACTTGCAGGCCCTGCCCGGAGATCCTTGGCTGCTGCAGGCGGAAGTCCTTCGGGACACGACCGCCCGCAGAGCCCAGATGCCCCCGGAGGAGTTGGCTGTCTTTCAGCACGCTGCTGCCTTGCCCATTGGTTTGTGGACCGAACGCAAACCCTTAGAGCAGGTCCTGCAGAAGAGCTCCATGGAAGCCGGCGATTTCGTCCAACTAGTCCGGCGCAGCATGGACCTCCTGCGTCAAGTCCAGGCCGCAGCGTTAACACCCGAGCTGCAGGAGTCTGCGGCAGAAACACTACGGCTTTTGGATCGCGATGTAGTCAAGATCCGCGTATAAAAAAAGAGCGGGCATGGGCCTGCTCTTTTGCGCGTTCACGGTGCTCTGC
>SLOZ01000221.1 GCA_007132255.1 Limnochordia bacterium
GTGAGAAAAATTCTCTACCATAAGGTCAATATAGCAGTGCTCCACATCAGTGTCAATGTCGAGCCAAGGCCCGGGAAGACCTTCCTCTGGCAAAAAAGAAAAAACGCCGGCGCCTCGTCATACGGCACCAACGCCTTCTCATATGTTCAATGGACAGCTGCTTAAACAGCCGCCATCAGACTAGCTTGGTTTTCCCATTCATCGCTCACGCGTCTTCACCATGGATCGATCTCGGCGATACTTTCATAGTTTCTCCTGAGCATCCTGTATCCATCCCCAGGACAACCTACACCCGCCTAACCGAGAGCCTCGCGAATCAGTTCACCCATCCTCTTCGTTCCCACCAAGTTCATGCCCTCACTCATAATGTCGCCGGTGCGATAGCCTTGGTTCAGCACATCGGTGACAGCCTGCTCAATGGCAGCAGCCTCTGTTTCCAGATCGAAGCTGTGCCGCAGCATCATGGCCGCCGACAGAATGGTTGCAATGGGGTTCGCCTTATCCTGGCCAGCAATATCTGGCGCTGAACCATGGATGGGCTCATACATGCCCAGACTGCTCTTGCCGAGACTGGCCGACGGCAGCATCCCGATGGAGCCCGTGATCATGCTGGCCTCATCGGAGAGGATGTCTCCGAACATGTTCGTCGTGACCATCACATCGAACTGCTGCGGATAGCGCACCAACTGCATGGCTGCATTGTCCACATACATGTGGGCTAATTCCACATCTGGATACTCCTTGGCCACGCTGATGACCACTTCACGCCAGAGGCGGGAGCTTTCGAGGACATTGGCCTTATCGACATTGGTCACATGGGATTTCCGTTTGCGGGCAATATCAAAGGCACTACGGGCAATCCGCTCCACTTCACCCACACCATAGGCTTCGGTGTCATAGGCCTCTTCGCCATACTTGCCTTGACGGCGACCGCGATCACCGAAATACATACCGCCCGTGAGTTCCCGGACCACCATGACATCAATACCGTCAGCGGCAATATCCGCCCGCAGCGGACAAGCTTGGCGCAGCGCTTCGTGCAGCACCGCGGGCCGCAGATTGGCGTACAGCTCCAACTCCCCGCGCAGGCCCAACAGCGCCCGTTCCGGGCGCTCACTGCCCGGCAGATGGTCCCACTGCCAGCCGCCCACAGCACCCAACAGTACAGAATCACTGGCCTTACAGCCGTCAACGGTTTCCTGCGGCAGCGGACCACCGGTGGCATCAATGGCTGCACCGCCGGCTAAGTATTCAGTGAACACAAATTCGTGGTTATACAGTGACCCGATGGTTTCTAGGACCACCGTGGTCTGTTCGATCACTTCCGGGCCAATACCGTCACCTGGAAGGACTGCCAAGGATAGCTTCATCCACATCCACTCCTTCTTATTGGGCTTTTTGCTCCCGGATATAGTTGATCAGGCCACCGGCCTTAATCAGCGCCTGCATAAACTCAGGAAATGGTTCTGCTTGGTATGTTTCGTTCTTCGTTACGTTGGTGATTACACCGGTATCAAAATCCACCTTCACCTCATCACCTGCAGCAATACCTACTGCAGCCTCAGGACATTCAAAGATGGGCAATCCAATGTTCAACGCATTGCGGTAAAAAATACGAGCAAACGTACTCGCAATGACCACCGACACACCGGCTTTCTTGATCGCCAGGGGCGCATGCTCCCGGGATGATCCGCAGCCGAAGTTCTTGTCAGCGACAATGATGTCGCCGTCCTTGACCTTATGGATGAACTCGCTGTCGATATCCTCCATACAGTGCTTCGCCAGCTCCGCTGGATCGGATGTGTTTAGATAGCGAGCGGGGATAATGACGTCGGTGTCCACATTGTTTCCGTACTTAAATACTGTTCCCTGTGCTTCCATGTCGTTTCCCCTCCCCTAGTCTGCGATCTCTTCCGGATTACTGATCCTGCCTGTTATGGCCGAAGCTGCTGCCACGGCTGGGCTGGCCAGGTACACTTCCGACTCCGGATGTCCCATGCGACCAACGAAATTGCGGTTGGTCGTTGCCAACGCTCGTTCACCTTTAGCTAGAATACCCATGTGTCCGCCCAAACACGGCCCGCAGGTCGGGGTGCTGAAGGCGGCCCCGGCTTCCACCAACTGCTCAATCAGGCCTTCGCGCAGCGCCTGCAGGTAGATTTTCTGCGTAGCTGGGAAGATAATGCAGCGGATGCCTTTGGCGACTTTTTTGCCGTTGAGAATCTTGGCAGCCACCCGAATATCTTCGATGCGGCCGTTAGTGCAAGAGCCGATGACCACCTGATCCAGCTTCACATCGCCCACTTCATCGATGGTCCGGGTGTTATCCGGCAGATGCGGAAAGGCCACGGTGGGGCGAATCGTGCTCAAGTCAATTTGGTAGACAGCATCGTATTCGGCATCCGGATCCGCCTTATAGACGGTGTAATCGCGGCAGGAATGCTCCTTCACATAGTCCAGGACCACTTCATCCACCGGGAAGATGCCATTCTTACCCCCAGCTTCTATGGCCATATTAGCCATGGTGAACCGATCATCAATGGAAAGATTCGCCAAGCCCTCACCGACAAACTCCATCGAACGATACAGAGCACCATCCACACCGATCATACCAATGATGTGCAGAATAACGTCTTTACCGCTGATCCAAGGACCTGGCTTGCCAGTGAGCTCAAACTTAAGAGCGGAAGGCACTTTGAACCAACTCTCACCGGTGGCCATACCTGCTGCCATATCCGTACTGCCAACACCGGTGGAGAAGGCTCCTAGAGCTCCATATGTGCAGGTATGACTGTCAGCCCCGATCACCACGTCTCCGGGCACCACCAGTCCCTTTTCGGGGATCAAAGCATGCTCAATGCCCATTTCGCCAATCTCAAAGTAGTTGGTGATCTCCTTGGCGTGGGCAAACTCCCGGATCAACTTGCACTGCTCGGCTGCCTTGATGTCTTTATTGGGTGTAAAATGATCGGGAACAAGAGCCACTTTGTTCTTGTCAAAAACCTCGTCGATCCCAATTTTGTTAAACTCCGTGATGGCCACTGGGGCAGTAATATCGTTGCCCAGCACCAAATCCAGCTTAGACATGATCAGCTGGCCCGCCTTAACTTCCGGCAGACCAGCATGGTGAGCTAGAATCTTCTGCGTCATGGTCATTCCCATGGACGATGCCTCCCTACATGAATGCTCGCATTTTCTTTTCCAGTTCCTTCAGCAGCTTGTGTTCCATAGAATCCACCAAGGCGATCCAACTGGCTTCAATGATATCATTGGATACACCCACAGTGGTCCAGGAATCCTCACCGTCCGTGGATTCGATAAGAACCCTAACCCGACTGGCCGTGGCTGACCGGGTTTCCAGAACACGTACTTTGTAATCTGTCAGATGCACCTGCCGCAGTTCTGGGTAGAAAACTTCCAACGCCTTGCGCAGCGCCTTATCTAAAGCATGCACGGGGCCGTCACCGTCAGCCGCTGTGATTTCCTCTTTACCATCCACAGCCAACTTGATCATCGCCGTAGAACTGTCGCCGTTCTTGCGCGGTTGTTCGCCAATGATCTTGAAGTGGATGAGCTCAAAGAAGGGCTTGTATTTGCCCAAATGCTTGTGAACCAAGAGTTTGAAACTGCTTTCGGCCCCTTCAAACTGGTAGCCCAAGTGCTCTAGTTCCTTCAGCTTCTGGATAATGCTCTCGGTCTCCGGAGAATCTTTGGTGACCGACGGAATCACCCGCTGAATTTTGCTGAGAATCGTCGCCCGCCCCGAAACCTCGGACATCAAGAAACGCCGTTCGTTACCGACCACGGATGGATCCACATGTTCAAAGGAGCTCGACGCCTTATTAACTCCATCAATATGCATACCACCCTTATGGGCGAAGGCACTCTTGCCCACATAGGGATCGCGATCGTTAAGCTTAATGTTGGCGATCTCTGCCGCATAGGCCGCAGTGGGTGCCAGTTCTGCCATCTTCTCCGGCAGAATGCACTGGTAGCCAAGCTTCACTTGTAGGTTGGGGATAATGGTGCACAGATTAGCGTTGCCGCAGCGCTCACCTAGGCCGTTTAAGGTTCCCTGGACATGCACCGCACCGGCTTCCACGGCTACGATGGTATTAGCCACCGCCATGCCGCCATCATTGTGGCAGTGAATGCCCACATCGATATTGTACTTCTTAGCAAAGGTGCCCACCACTAACTTCGTGGCGTCGGCAATCTCATCCGGAAAGGCGCCACCATTGGTGTCGCAGAGGCAGAGCACCGTGGCCCCACCTTCCACAGCCGCTTCCAAGGTCTTCAAAGCGTACTCCGGGTTATTCTTATAGCCGTCGAAGTAATGCTCAGCGTCGAAAATTACTTCTTTGCCTCGTTCCTTAAAAAACGCCAGAGTATCCCGGATCATGGCTAAGTTTTCATCCAACGTCGTTTTAATGACCTCGGTCACGTGAAAATCCCAACTCTTGCCAAAGATGGCCACAGCTGGCGTGTTGGCCTGCAGCAGTGACGCCACATTCTTATCGTCTTCGGCTTTGATACCGCGCCGCCTTGTACTGCCAAAGCCGGTTAGCTTGGCATGCTTGAGCTGAATATGCGCCACCTGTTGGAAGAAATCCAAATCCTTGGGGTTTGACCCTGGGTTGCCGGCCTCGATGTAACGAATGCCCATAGCATCTAAAGCTTCGACGATTTTTAGTTTGTCCGGCACAGAAAACGAGATGCCTTCCGCTTGAGCACCATCACGCAGCGTCGAATCAAAGAGAGCCAGTGTGCGATCGGTCTTGCCGTTGGCGGTCATTACACTTCGGCCTCCTCTGGCTGTTCCTGCTGTTTCCTAACTTGGTCATAGAGCTTATTAATGGCATTGAGATAAGCCTTGGCACTGGCTTCCACCACATCAGTACTCAAACCGCGTCCGCTGTAGGTTGTTTGGTCCCGTTCAATCTTTACCCGCACGTCACCCTGGGCGTCTTTGCCTTCAGTGACCGAATGCAGCCGGTAACTTTCCAAAGCAAACTCCATGCCGACGATCTTGTCAATGGCCTTGAACACAGCATCCACGGGTCCATCGCCTGTGGCCACTTCTTCGCGGTCCACCCCAAGATGGGATAACTTCACAGCAGCGGTGGAGGTAATGACGTTACCGCTGTTGATGACGAAACGCTGCAGCGTATACGTTTCGGGAATGGCGGCTGCCTTGTGCTGCACCAAGGCTTCGATATCTTCATCAGCCACCACTTTTTTCTTGTCGGCTAACAGTTTGAACTGTTCAAAGGCTGCATCCAGTTTGTCACGGGTTAGAGCGTAGCCTAAGGTGACCAATCTGTCTTCAAAGGCATGGCGACCGGAATGCTTACCCAACACCATCTTGTTCTCTGCTAAACCAATGGACGCCGGCGTCATGATTTCGTAGGTCTGCTTGTTGGCCATGACCCCATGCTGGTGGATGCCTGCTTCATGGGCAAAGGCATTGGCACCAACAATGGCCTTGTTAGGCTGTACTTCCGAACCGGTCAGTGTAGCCACTAAGCGACTGGTGCGGTAGATTTGCGTGGTATCGATGCGGTTTTCCACCTGGTAGAGATCCTGGCGAGTGCGCAGTGCCATGACGATCTCTTCCAGGGCAGCGTTACCGGCCCGTTCGCCGATGCCATTAATGGTACATTCGACCTGGACCACGCCGGCCCGGATCGCTGCGAGGGTGTTAGCTACACCCAAGCCCAGATCATTATGGCAGTGCACTGCCAACTCCGCTTTATCGATGTTGGGCACATTGTTACGGATACCTTGGATCAATGCTTCCATTTCCAGAGGGGTTGTGTAACCCACTGTGTCTGGTACATTGACTACCGTGGCGCCGGCAGCAATGGTTGCCTCAAAGATCCGATAAAGAAACTCCGGGTTACTGCGGGTTGCATCCTCCGCCGAGAATTCCACATCGGAGCAGTACTTCTTAGCATACTTCACCATTTCTACGGCCTGTTCTAGCACCTGATCCGGAGCTTTCCGCAGCTTGTGTTCCATGTGAATGGGCGAAGTTGCGATAAACGTGTGAATCCTGGGTGCATTGGCTTTGGCCACCGACTCCCAGGCAGCATCAATGTCTTTGGGCAGCGCCCGCGCCAAACTGGCAATGACCACATCTTTCACAGCAGCACATACCGCCTGAATGGCAGCCAAGTCTCCCGGTGAAGCGATAGCAAAGCCCGCCTCCATGACGTCCACCCGCAGCCGTTCTAGCTGTTTGGCAACTTCCACCTTTTCATTCAAATTCATACTACAGCCCGGTGATTGCTCTCCGTCCCGAAGAGTTGTGTCAAACACCTTAACTTGAGCAGCCATTCGAATCCCCCTCCCAAACGGTTACTTTTTCGCCCAGCTCATCATTTTGCGCAGTTCCGCACCAACCTGTTCAATTTGGTGATCCTGTTCTAGGACACGTTTGCTGTTGAAGCTGGGGCGATTTGCTTGGTTTTCCAAAATCCAGTTCTTGGCAAAGGTGCCGTCTTGAATCTCCTTCAGCACTTGCCGCATTTCGTTTTTGGTGTTCTCATTGACAATCCGAGGGCCCACTTCATAATCGCCATATTCCGCTGTGTCACTGATGGAGTAGCGCATATAGTTGAGCCCGCCTTCGTTCATCAGATCAACGATCAACTTCAGCTCATGCAGGCACTCGAAGTACGCACTTTCCGGCTGATAACCAGCCTCGACCAATACTTCAAATCCCGCCTTCACCAAAGCGCTGACGCCGCCACAGAGCACGGTTTGCTCACCGAAGAGGTCCGTCTCGGTTTCTTCTTTGAATGTCGTTTCCAAAATACCTGCGCGAGCACCGCCGATACCGGCCGCATAGGCCAGCGCGATCTCCTTGGCGTCTTCGGTAGCGTTTTGATAGATGGCAATGAGGCAGGGTACACCGCGGCCCTCTTGATATTGACTGCGTACTGTGTGCCCTGGACCCTTCGGTGCGACCATGAACACATTGACATCTTCCGGCGGCTGGATTTGCCCGAAGTGGATGTTGAATCCGTGAGCAAAGACCAGCGACTTACCGGCTGTGAGGTTCGGTGCAATAGACTCATGATAGAGCTTGGCCTGCTTTTCATCATTGATCAAGATCATGACGATATCCGCAGCTTTCGCAGCATCCGCAGCCACAGCCACTTTCAGACCAGCCTCTTCGGCCACGTTCCATGACTTACTGCCTTCATACAAACCTACGATGACGTCCACACCGGATTCGTGCAGGTTTAAAGCGTGGGCGTGTCCTTGGCTTCCGTAGCCGATAATCGCCACGGTCTTGCCGCTCAGCAAACTTAGATCACAGTCTTTTTCATAATACATCTTGGCCATATTATCTCTTCCTCCCATGTATGAAACGTATAAAACGCCTACTGCGTTTTCCATTTGCTTACTGCGTGTCTTCGTACTCAGTCGTCCAAGCTGATATCTTCATCCCCCCGCTGCAGAGCGGTCAAACCGGTACGGACCAACTCCCGAATGCCATAAGGTTCCATGAGATCCACAAAGGCCTGAATCTTGGGCTGATCCCCGGTAAGTTCCACGGTGACAGAATTCGGAGCTACGTCGATGATGCGAGCCCGGAAAATATCAACAATGCCGGAAATTGATGCTCGGCTCTCCGGATCAGCCTTCACCTTCACCAACACCAGCTCGCGATATACCGAGCTTTCAGCGGGCAGGAATACCACTTTGATGACATCGATCAGCTTGTCCAGCTGCTTCTTGATCTGTTCAATAATTGCATCATCGCCGCGGGCTACGATGGTCATGCGGGAAATATCCGGTTCCCGGGTTTCTCCCACAGAAAGACTGTCAATGCTGTAGCCGCGGCGAGCGAATAGACCGGCCACTCTCGTTAGAACGCCGGGTTGGTTCTCCACCAAAACCGAGATCACATGGCGCTTGCCTTCTCCACTCATCCGTTTCACTCCTCTTCGTCACATTTTCTCCAGGGTTACCAGCGGCTATTCTTCCGTAATAATGTCAACAATGGCGGCCCCCGGAGGAACGATGGGGAACACCTTCTCGTTAGGATTGATCTGGCAGTCAATGACCACCGTTCGACGGGCATCCAGAGCCTGCTGGAGAACAGCGTCCACATCTTCGGTTCGTTCCAACCGCAGACCCAACGCTCCAAAGGCTTCAGCCAGTTTGACGAAATCCGTGGTTCGGTCGATGGTGGTCTGGGAGAAGCGGCGGTCGTAGAACAGATCCTGCCATTGGCGAACCATACCCAAAGACCGATTGTTGAGAATGACAATGATGATCGGCAGCTCATATTCCACAGCTGTCGCCAGTTCATTGCAGTTCATCCGAAAACAACCATCACCAGCAATATTAAAGACTCGCTTATCCGGACGACCTATCTGGGCTCCAATAGCAGCTCCCAGGCCGTAGCCCATAGTCCCTAAGCCTCCAGAGGACAGCCAGGTTCTGGGCTTGGTATACTTGTAGAACTGGGCGGCCCAGATCTGGTTTTGGCCTACCTCCGTGACGATCACAGCATCACCTTTGGTCAGCTCATAGATTCGCTCCATGATAAACTGCGGCTTCAGTCCATTGTTCTTGGGATAAGTCAGCGGATAGGTTTTCTGCCACTGCTTAAGCTCCGTCACCCAATCATCCTTGGACTCCAGTTCGCTGTGTTCTAAGCGGTCCAACAGCAGCCGCAGTACCTTCTTGGCATCACCAATGACATTGTAATAGCTGGCGATATTCTTGTTGATCTCCGCTGGATCAATGTCAATGTGGAGAATCTTGGCATCCGGTGCAAAACGTTTAACATCACTAACGACACGGTCACTGAAGCGAGCACCCACAGCAATCAAAACATCGCACTGTGTAGCGGCCACATTAGACGTCTTGGTTCCATGCATACCGATCATGCCGGCGAACTGTGGATGTGTGCCAGGAAAGCCTCCCAATCCCATCAGTGAACAGCTCACGGGAGCCTGCAGCAGTTCGGCAAGTTCCACCAACTCATCCATGGCATCGGCTAAGATGACACCCCCGCCTGCATAGATGAACGGCCGTTTGCTGCCTTGGATCAGTTCTGCAGCCTGCTCGATAATGTAATCCGGAATACTCTTCTTGCTGCGCTGCACGGGCAGCGGCGGCTGCTGCTCATACTCAGCTGTATCCGCCGTTACATCTTTGGGAATATCGATGAGAACCGGTCCCGGACGACCTTCCTGAGCAATTTGAAACGCTCTGCGAATGGTGTGCGCCAGCTGGTTCACGTCTTTGACCATAAAATTGTGTTTCGTAATGGGCATCGTAATGCCAGTAATATCCACTTCCTGAAAGCTATCTTTGCCCAACAAGGGACTTCCCACGTTGCCTGTAAACGCCACCATGGGCACCGAGTCCATGTACGCCGTCGCGATCCCGGTCACCAGGTTCGTGGCTCCCGGACCCGATGTTGCCAGACATACGCCCACCTTGCCAGTGGCGCGGGCATAACCATCGGCCGCATGTGCTGCCCCCTGTTCATGGGAAGGCAGAATATGGCGAATTTCATGGCTATGCTTGGCCAGTGCGTCGTAGATATTCAGCACTGCACCACCTGGATAGCCAAAAATAGTGTCTACGTTCTGCTCTTTGAGACACTCCAGCCATATTGCTGCACCTGTCAATTTCATGTTTCTCACCTCTTTTTTCCTTATGTATTCATGTATACATAAGGATGCCCAGCCCACACGGTGGAAGACAAACACACTGGGCATCCTCCATTGGCATTCTGCGAATCAAAGACGCTGATTTTTTCAAAGCATACTGCGCCGCGGTTGCGGCCTAGGACTGAACTAGACTTTGAGGACAGCTCCAGTGCTCCCTGATGTCACAAGTTTGGCGTACCGGGCCAAGTAACCATGGTTGATCTTGGGTGGCCTTGGCTGCCAGCTCTGCCGCCGTCGCTCCAACTCCTGGGCATCCACCAGCAGCTCGAGGGTGCCCTTGTGCATATCGATAGCGATGAGATCCCCATCCTGCACCAGTGCGATGGGGCCACCTTCTGCGGCTTCTGGTGATACGTGACCGATGGATGCACCGCGGGTAGCCCCGCTGAAACGGCCATCGGTAATCAAGGCCACATCCTTATCCAAGCCCATGCCCGCCAAGGCTGCTGTGGGTGCTAGCATTTCGCGCATTCCCGGACCGCCTTTGGGTCCTTCATAGCGGATTACAACCACCTCACCCTTTTGGATGACACCGCCAAAAATCGCTTTGGAAACTTCTTCCTCGGATTCGAAGACGCGGGCTGGACCTTGGTGGACCAGCATCTCCGGAGCCACTGCTGAACGCTTCACCACGGAGCCATCCGGTGCCAGATTACCGCGAAGCACAGCGATGCCTCCGGTGGGGCTGTGGGGATCGGAGATGGGACGAATGACTTCCGGATCCCGGTTATACGCAGCGGCAATATTCTCGCCCACAGTCTGCCCAGCCACTGTGGGCAGGTCTAGATGCAGGAGATCTTTTTGTGACAATTCCTTCATGACGGCATGGACCCCACCAGCATGGTAGAGATCTTCGATAAAATAGGGACCCGCCGGAGCCAACTTGCACAGATTCGGCGTCCGAGCGCTGATTTCGTTGGCCAGTTCCAGATCTAACGTAATGCCGACTTCATAGGCAATGGCTGGAAGGTGCAGCATACTGTTGGTACTGCAGCCAATGGCCATATCTACTGTAAGGGCGTTGAGAAAAGCCTTTTCCGTCATAATATCTTTGGGCCGTAGGTTCTGTTCCAGCATATTCATGACAGCCTGTCCGGCCTGTTTGGCCAACCGGACGCGCTCTGCCATGACGGCGGGAATCGTGCCATTGCCGGGAAGACCCAGACCCAGAACTTCAGTCAGACAGTTCATACTGTTAGCCGTGAACATCCCGGAGCACGAGCCGCAGGTGGGACACGCGTCTTGCTCACACATGGCCAACTCCTCGGGACTCATGGTGCCCGCTTGGACGGAACCTAACGCTTCAAAAACATCGGTCAAACTCAAGCGGCGGCTGTTCTGTTTGTCCTTACCCGTGGTGCCGGATAACATGGCACCCCCGCTGACTACGACCGTAGGAATATTGAGTCGACCGGCGGCCATCAGCATTCCTGGGACCACCTTGTCGCAGTTGGGAATCATAACTAGCGCATCAAAACCATGCGCCATGGCCATGGATTCCACCGAATCTGCGATCAGTTCGCGACTGGGTAGGGAATAGTGCATTCCCACATGCCCCATGGAAATCCCATCGCAGACAGCGATAGCAGGAAACTCCATGGGTGTTCCGCCCCTCATGCGGACACCCGTCTTGACAGCTTCGACAATGGTATCTAGGTGAATATGGCCGGGAACTACTTCGTTCTGTGAGTTCACAATGCCGACTAATGGCGCTTGTATCTCCTCATCTGTATAGCCCATGGCCTTGAATAATGATCGATGCGGAGCACGCTCTAGTCCGGTTTTTACGATATCGCTGCGCAAAGCAAGCACCCCTTCCGTGGAAAATCTGGCGATTTGCGAATTACGTATACCACATTATAAAAATGACGTATCTCGTTAACGAAGATGCGTCGAGTGAGTGAATTTCGCCTATCTGCTTAGCTAAAATGAATTCTCCCCAGGCCGGCAATGTCCTGCTTTTTTTGTGTAACGTTTTAGTAAGACTTTTGTGTCTTTACGAAGTATCAAAAAACACCGTCAGAAAAGGCACGGTGGACCTTTGAAACCGGCCGTTGAACTGGCTGCAAGATACCAAGGAAAAGCCGTGCACAACAGTTGCCGGCAGCCGTTCATCATGGGAACGGGCGGCCCACGAATAAGGACATTAGGCTCATAACACAAAGAAGGAGGGCGTGTTTGCCTCCTTCTTTCCCTCGCTTCCCTCGCTGACAAGGGAAGTCAACACAGGGAACCTTCGCGCGTAATGGTCTTTTTTGATCTACTGCTGTCTTGTGTGCTGGCGTGATGGAGCGCGGTTATGATGCGCTGTTATGGTCCCTGGGTGTGGCTTGGTTCAAAGTGTTTGTCAAGGCTTAACCCGGCACATAAAGCCACGGCCCTGCAGGGCTTTCACGGCCTGGGCAGCGGCTCCTTCCTTAGCGAATCCTAAGCGCAGGGTGCCACCTTCCCCTTCCCGCAGTCGCAGGATTTCAATGTCATCAATGTTGACTGACCGTTCACCAAGGATGGCAGCCACACGGCCGATCATTCCTGGCTGATCGGGGATCGTTACAATCACTTCCTCTAACAGCGGCCAATATCCCTTGAGCTTAACAGGCACCTGGGCCCGCAGATCCTTCGCTTCCTGGAGCGACTGGCGAAACCCGAGATCGTTCACTGCTTCCAACTGCGCCTTGTATGTATCCACGCAGTCCTGGAAAATATCCAAGACGCGCAGAATATGCGAGCGGTTACTGAAGCAAATGTCGCGCCAAAGGGAGGGACTACCGCCGGCGATCCGGGTCGTATCCCGAAA
>SLOZ01000001.1 GCA_007132255.1 Limnochordia bacterium
AACAGCCGGGGAACCCCGGCTGTCGTCTGTAATGTTTAGAAGGTCTGGCCGAATCCGAAGTTGAATTGGCCCTGGCGTGTTTCTGTCTCTGCATCCAGCCCCCAGCCATAGTCCAAGCGAAGAAGGCCCAGCGGCGTATCCAAACGCACACCCAATCCATAGCTATTCTTCAGTTCGCCAAAACTTATGGACTCGTCCGGGCGCCATGCGTTACCCCAGTCCGTGAATACGACTCCCTGGACTCTGTCGATAATGGGAAAACGAAACTCAGCGTTCATCACCAACATTTTGTCTCCAACCAAGTCCTGGTCGTTGCGACTGTATCCACGCATCCTTGGATCCCCGCCAGCACGATACAGTTCAGACTCTCGCAGTTCCCCTGTAAGGACACGGCCACCCAAACCGCGGACAGCAAACACAAATCCGCCATCACGAACTTCGAAGTATCGGGAATGCTCTAACTCCATCTTGGAGAAGACGGCATCACCACCGAAGAGTGATGTACCAACCTCTAAGCTGACAATGTTCTTGAAGCCTTCGGTCGGGAAAAACGGATGGTCTGTCGTGTTCGTGGTAATGCCGGCACCAATGGTCCGAGTATTGTAGTCCTCGAACTCCACACCGGTGTAACGGTTATTCTGCGCCTTCAGAGTTAAGCGGCCGCGGGTAAACTCGGCCAAAGGACGCCCCACAGTGACGTCACCACCGGTGGTGCGACGCTCATCCTCGTCCTCACCAACAGTGGAAATGCGGTGGTAGACGTTGACGCCCAACGACGTGCCACTGGCATCGATATAGGGTTCGAAGAAACCCAACTCGTAGGTCTTACGTTTTGTGGAAAACTCCACAGAAAGGTTGATCCGCTGACCGCGTCCGAAAAAGTTATCCTCAGCAATTTCACCGAAGATCATCCAGCCATCATTGGTCCCATAGCCGATACCGCCTGTAGCTGAACCGGTCTTGCGCTCGGTCAGATGGATGGTCATGATCTGCTCATCCGGCGAATCACCATCTTCAAAGCTGCGGTTAATCTCGTCAAAGAATCCCAACATAAGTATGCGTCGCAGGCTGCGGTTGATCTCATTCATGTCGAGAATATCACCGGGCTCAACAGTCAGCTCACGCAGGATCACAAAATCCCTTGTCTTTTCGTTGCCCTCCAGCCGAATGTCAGCGATGACCGTCTCCGCTATGTCCACTTCAATATACCCATCGTCATCTGCCCTAAGGTCAACCGGACGCAGTGCAATACCGTATTCCAACAAGACCCAGTCAGGGAGGCGTCGAATATCCTCCATCAACGTGTTAACATTCAACACCTGTCCAGGCTGCGTGTTCATCTGCCTCTTGAACTCCGCTACGGGAGCTTTGACCGCACCAATGAACCGGATATCCCGCACTATCGGATTCTCATCAACCACAAAAACAACCTTAACACCACCCGGTGTCGGGTCAAATTTGGCCGAGGCATCGTAAAAATAACCCAAATCATAAATGGCATGTAAGTCCTGCAAAACATTATCCTCGGTCAAAATTGTATCCACCTGTGTCCGGGTTATCGCCGATCGAATTAACGAGGTATCGACGTGAACATTACCTTCGATTTCAATCCCCGTCACCATGGCTTCTCCATTGTTCTGAGCCATAACCTGGGGCGCCCACAGTGCGGCAACCACCACCAGTGCCATGAATGCGGTGGCCAAGGCTCGCGAAAATTCTTTGTTCATAAAACAGCCTCCTAACTGTTACTTGGACATACGATTCGACATACTAAAAATAGAACTTCTACCAATGGTTCGATTATCCTTCCGGGGTCAAGGATTTTACCAGGAAAAACTGCAATCTCCAGACGGCACAGTTGTAAAACGCACCTTGGTCTTTAGGCTGCGCCGTCTAGTCTTTATTGTTACGATTACGGGAGCACTTCCAAATCGAACGACGCCATACCTTCAATGACAAACCCGGTGTCTAAACGTACCTTAATTGGCTCATGAATGTTGCCATTCCAATCCCAGCCAGAATTGTACCCAAAGAACTCTTCGTACGGATCCTCGAAATCGTCGTCCTGTAGAGGAGTATCTTCGTCAGGAAGCAGATCCGGCAGGATCTCTTCCTCAAAATCATCGGGTTCATCCGCAACGGGGAAGGTATCCAAAAATGGATAAAATTCCAAAACGATTTCGTTGCCCCGTTCGCGATTCACATACTGTTCAATGAGCTTATCTAAACTCTCGGCCCCACTCGGCACATGCCGCATCGGTTCGTCCCCATCTTCAACATCCTGAAACGTGGTATGAACTGGCGGCTTCCCCATAAAATAATCGGCGCCCCCGGCCCGCACTGTAACCGTAAGTGTGCCCGGCAGGGTATCGGCGGGAACCTCCATACGTAGAACGCGAGTCTCCACCTCGGCCCGATAGGGGCGAATCTGAACCTCTACGTCCACGCTATCACCGGCATTGACTTGGAACGTCCTTGGAGTCGCCTTCTCGATAGCAGCTGTCCTCCGATGTTTCTCAACGGCTATGTCGACGTTGATCTCTGTCAAAACAACCTCCTGTAAGGAATTGTGAACAAACAAGTTCAAGCCTTCCACCAAATCCACTAAGGTCCAAACGGCAATATCGGAATCACTGTAAAACATGTTATCGCGAATCACCCGGCTGGGCAGATTATCCCCTTCAAACTCCAGACGCACATACGCCGTACCGCGTCCCACGCGATCCAATGTAGCATCTACAGCCTGGTAGGCACTGCTTATCACCAAAGTTTCCATGACGGTTGGATCTTTAACCGCATCCACCGAAAAGTCACGGACGATCTGTCTATCTTGATCAGTGATTCGCATGTTGACTTGCAGAAACGGGGGTTCACGGTCCAAAACACCGGCCACTCCGGCACTGCGATCCTGCAACAGCGAACCCACGGTCGGGCCCGTCGACGCAATCTTGAATGGGAACTCCAAATTCGGCATTGTGTAATGAACACTGGCCGGGGTCACGAAGAACTCCACATCACCGCGATGCATGAACGAATGCCCAAAACCCACAAACTTATGACCCTCCACATGTGTCACGGTACCAAACGAAGCCGCTTGGAAGTCACCGCGCAGTAACTGAACCGCGAAAGCACTGCCGGGCTCCAAACTGGGGGGGTTTTCCACCGAATTAAATCCGATTCCACCGGTCATGATCCGTACGTTCTCGTTACTCCAATGCTCCTCCAGAAGCGATTGAGCTCGTTGACCAAAGCCTCCGAGCAGCAAAGGA
>SLOZ01000194.1 GCA_007132255.1 Limnochordia bacterium
CGCTGTGTGCTCAGGCCAGAGCCTGCTCTTCACTGCGTCGTTCCCATGCGAATTTACATGTTACCCTTTCCATTGAAGCGTGCAACTTCAATGGTACTTGCTGTGCAGTTTTCAAGGTGCCCGCCGGTTTCCATCACCGGCAAGTTGTATGATACCACGGCTCAGGACAGGTTGTCAAGGAGTGGAATGACATAAACTACAGGTTCCTCGTACGGGTGCACATCCTTTGCAGTGCGCACCGCTATCCCAGCTAAATCCGCTGGGCAGACCATCTCTAACTTCCACTCACTCCCCCTCTCCAGCTGGCCGACAGAACCCTCAAACGGCTGCGCTTTTGCTTTGGGCAGCCATGTTCCCATCACAGGGTAAGCGCTACTGCACTCAGCATACGCGCCAACACAGCCCGCGCCAACGCCTACCAAAGCTTCCCGCACTCTATCTAGATACTCTTCAGGCACAAATACTTCAAGTTTTACCCTTGTCAACTCCATGGTGCATCGACTCCATCGCGTTGTGATAAAATAGAGGTGAAATCACCAATCACCAACGACTGCCCAATTAGTGACCCGAATCTTCCTTAAAGGATGGTGTTCGTATGTGTGGACGGTTTACGCTGACTGCTAGTTCTTACCAACAACTGGCCCTACGATTTGGGGTTTCCGACATACCAGACATTGTGTACCAACCTCGCTACAATATAGCCCCCTCCCAACAAGTTCTCTCAGTAATAACTTCAAACAACCTGCGGCGCCTCGGTTTTATGAAGTGGGGGCTTATTCCCTCATGGGCGAAGGATGCATCTATCGGCAACAAGCTCATCAATGCTCGCAGTGAAACAGTGCATGAAAAACCATCGTTCCGCCAAGCGTTTCGCGCTAGGCGCTGTCTGATCATTGCCGATGGTTTCTACGAATGGAATCGCAACAGCACACCGCGGCAGCCATACTACATTCAGTTAGCTTCCGGAGAACCTTTCGCCTTTGCTGGTCTATGGGAACGTTGGAAGCCCGATCCTGATGGAGATACCGTCTTCACATGTACGGTTTTGACCACGGATGCTAACCCCAAAATCGCTGAAATCCATCCGAGGATGCCCGTCATTCTAGAGCAGCACCAAGAAGCACCTTGGCTTTACGGCGAAAGCACGAACGAAATCCGCAAACTCATGAAGCAGTTTCCGGCCGCGCGAATGGCAATGCACCCTGTGTCCACAATGGTTAACTCCCCCAAAAATGATTCGTCAGACTGCATCATTCCCGTGTAACAGCCGACGGATAACCAAGGTACCGAAGTAGTCGCAGCGCGTTTTTCGTTGTCGAAGGTCCACTATGCAGTTGATAATCAAAGTGCAGCCCTTCTGCTTCGGATAACTGCTCACGAAAATAGTAGTTCTCCACCGTGGACCCTAAGAGGTCCACTAACTCTAGATCATGCGTGGCACAGAATACTTGACTGTTCTGTTGACACAGATACTCAAGGACTCCCTGGGACGCCTTGATTCGCTCTTCAGAGTTGGTTCCACGAAATATTTCGTCGATAATGGCCAGCGTTGCGATCTGATCGTTGACGTTATCAATGATTCGTTTAACAGCCATCGCTTCGACCAAATAGTAACTCTTGCCCTCAACGACATTGTCTGATCGACCAATGCTCGTCAATAACTGGACAAGCGGACTCTCATATCGTCGCGCGTGGCAGGTAAATAGAGTTTGAGCGAGCAGGGCATTAATTCCCAAAGTCCTAAGAAATGTCGACTTCCCGGACATGTTCGAACCCGTAATCAAGACCCCTGATCCGCGAACACAAAGACTATTGGCCACGGGTTCTTCTAACAACGGATGGTACGCTGCGTCCATAGTCAATTTGACATTTCCATCAAGATGAGGCTCGCAGAAATACTGCAAGCCATCACGATAACTGGCCGCGGCCTGCAGAGCATCGATCTCGCCTACAGCTCGAAACAATCGCTGAGCTGCTGTTCGCTCTTGATCCACCAAAGACCGAGCTTTACGATAACTCTGAACTTCCAGCAAAAAGAATATGTTTAAGTACTGCACAAAAGCTTCCGTAGCGTCACCGCCGGCCCGGCCACTGCCTAGTACACTCACCTGCTGCGGGAGCTTACTGAGTGGGGCCACGGTTTGTCGAATCTCGGTCACTATGCTTCGGAATTCCGGGTGGTCCACGCGGGCCAGTCGCTGACCAACTCGAACCAACCGGCTGATATATTTGAGAGATCCAAAGTGACCTTCCGCAATGCGCTGCTCCCGATAATGGATGTTCATGTTAACAACAAACAAACCTGCAACAACCATCAGTGCTTGGCGTGGAGACCAGAAGAACAATAGAGGTGATGCCATGGCTGCCCAAGACAGCAGTCTCGCCACAACCAAGGAAGTTTGCCCTGATGGAAGTTGATGCCAAAGTGCACGGGTCACATCCTCGCCATCATACTCCCCCAAAGACACGAGTGTCATTTGAATTTTGTCACGGAATGACTCATCCTCTTGAAATGCAGTTATCCGCCGACCTCGTTGGGTCAGCTGTCCGCAGTCAAAGAGCGGGATATGCAATAGATGATACAGAACCTGCTGACCACATGCCGTCAAAGTACGGTCTAGAAGGACGAACACATCATTCATGTTCAAATCTTCCCAGGTTCGCCCATCGATCATAAACCCTTCATGGTCCTGGCTCATCCGTTGGTGGGCTTCCTCGAGATCAGCAAAGGAGCGCTTTCGCTGCTTGGCTTCTCCCCAGGTTCCATGCAGGACTTGACGGTACTCCCGTAGTTGGCTACGCCGATACGAGCGCAGTGCGGCCCAAAACAACAAGGCAGCCACTCCGAAACCAAGGGCGTAAATGGTATCATTGTGGACTACGAAGAGAACCGTGAGATAAGCAGTAACGACTCCAAGAACCAGATTAACGTAAAAATGCAGTTTGTCAACATTCACTACAATGTATCCTCCTTGGCTTGTCGGGACACTCGGAATCCGTCCGGGTTCATTTCGATGATGTAGGCCCAGAAGGCCTCGAACTGGACTCATTGAAGTCCAAACATATTCTACCACATGTATAGGATCTGGTCACAGAAAACAAACAAAAAAAGCACTCTCACACTGGAGAATGCCAAAAGAGACTTTCAAAACTAAACAGTGGAAACCATCTTGATGATTGTTGGTCACTCGGCCATCGTTCTGCCGTCGTCCCGTGGGATAGACCAAAGGTCTATCGAGACAGACTTGCTTCTCGATGCGAGTGTC
>SLOZ01000131.1 GCA_007132255.1 Limnochordia bacterium
AATACGATCCGAGACAATACCCACGGGGAGACTAAGGACCGAATGCAAAAATCCGCCAGCTGCCAACAGGCTGCCAATGGCCGGCGCACTCCAGCCCAGGCTATCCAGATAAATGGCAAACGTCACCAAAAGAGCTCCCTGACCAAGACTGCGCAGCACCTTCGTGGTCTGCAGCAGCAGAATATCCCGGCCGAACGTGTTGCGATTGTGTCCCTCGCGCAAGAGCATCCTCCTCCTTCTCTCAGAAAGCATTTCGCCTCCCGAATCATCATCTCCTGCGCGACTGCAAGAAACCCCGCGGCTGCAACAGCACGGGGTTTTTGAGTAGGCTTGTTCGAAGGCACAGCATAGCTTCGAGTCGTTGCTCTTTCCCGCTTAGGTCCCCTCAGTTGGGCACCGTTAATCCCAGGGAAACGCAAGCTTGCTGGGAACCGCTGCCGTGCCGACTCGGTCATTCGTTGTCCACAACGGCCTGCACCCATTCATCTAGGCAACCCAACTCCCAGGCGGCATTGAATACGCTGTAACGGTTGCGGTAGTCTTTACCGTAGAGCAGCGAATTGGTCAGGAGGTCGCGCTCAATACCGATTTCTGCAGCTGTCTTCGGAGCACCGAGGCGTTCGTACATAGCCATCAACTCCGCTAGCGAAGGAAGAAATGCTATTTCAGCGCGGATTCTGTCCATGTTCTCCTGCAGCACTCTGATGCGCCGCAGCTGTTCGTCCCATGATATCAGCCCATTATCCTCCTGGT
Organism: Limnochordia bacterium; assembly: GCA_007132255.1. GTDB lineage: Bacteria > Bacillota > Limnochordia > Darwinibacteriales > B1SED10-159 > SLOZ01. The sequence goes on from SLOZ01000131.1 coordinate 754, forward strand.
CCAACAGCTTACGACCTACGGCTTGGCCATATGCCTGCATAACCGCTTGCTCACGCTGCGCCGCGGTCCACCGCTGTTCTTGGATGGCTGCGAGATCCACATCTTTGAGATCGGCACTGAGAAACTGTTCATAGAAACGCAGCACATAACCGGTGGCGACACCCACGGCTGTCCCGTGACTGGGGTGATCCTCACCGCGCTGCAGTTTCAGCATTTCCCAATAATGGCCCATATTGTGTTCCATGGATGCTACGGCCCGCGTGTGGCCGATGATTAACACGGTGAGACCTGCCATAACTAAACCTTCAATAAGACGTTGAACGCCAGCTTCAGTACCTTGGCGGATCTCGTCGATAGCTGCAACACAGTGTCCCACCGCGTCATCAATAATGCTGACGCAGGCAGGACAATACGTTTCGCCATTCACAATACGCCCCAAGATCCAATCCGCTTTGGCGATATATTTGCCCACCACATCACCGAATCCAGAAATCATCATCGCTGGCGGCGCTGTCTTCATGATCTCGATATCGCAGACAAGCACCTCGGGATAACCGGCTGGTTTGTTGACCTTCTGGTTCCCATGCAGCAGTGGAGCGATCACCGACGTATAGCCATCCATGGAAGCTGCCGTACCTACACTGACGAACGGCTTGCCGGTACAAGAAGCCACACAGCGAGCAATGTCCGTTAATGTGCCGGATCCCACCGAGACAAAGAACTCTGTAGCGGTATCCATGGTCAATAAAACCTCGCCCAAGGCAGCTTCATTGGGCAGGAGCGGTTCCTCACGTTCAAGCAGGCAGAGCTTGACGGCATACCCTGCTTGACGCAGCAGATCGACCACGGCCCGGCCTGCAATGTCATGGACAATATTGTCCGTAATGACAACTACATGGGTACCGAGATTCCGTCGTCCCAAGTACGCCGGCAGTTGACCCAGGATGCCACTGCCGATGTAGATATCCATATCTGGGACGCCGTGCTGGAGACCACAGTCACAGGAGATCTGTTCCAACATCAGTCTGTTTTCGTTATAAGCCATAGCGGCCACTAATAATTCCCTCCTCTTGCGTCGATCCAATTAATGCCGTTCCTCCGACGAGTCGCGAAGGGCTTCCTCACCCTAGGTAACCACTGGCGGCAAACAAAGCACTCTGCTCAAGCAACGTTTTTGCGGCTCGAGCAGAGCGCTTCACTGTGTTTTTTGGCTCTGCTATCAGACCATACTGCCAGGCTTTCTCGCAGCATCCTCCTATCGTCTCACGACGGAACCGACAGGCGTCTTACCGTTCTTGAACATCACCGATGACATTCATTCGCAGAACCACTTCAAGATTGTGCGCGCCGTCATCGGTTTCGATAGTAGTCTGCAGTTCAACATCGGAATCTACGGCTACGGTTAACCCTTTGTAGGTCAACACAGCACGCCCATCAGCATTGATATTGGGATCCCAAACTGCATCGTAAACGATGTCATGTGGCATATCTCGCAGCGTCTGTCCAGGCATTTCCCGCAGCGATACGGCCCATGGAACAGTTCCATCATAGGGCTGTCCATCCACATCGACAACGCGGAACGCCATCCAGTCGGCGCCAAAATCTTCTAGAGTAATGGTGTCAATCTCTTGAATAACACGGTCCAACGTAACGTCCCAACCTAGGATGTGTTCACCTGGACGGACCCGCAAATCATATTCCATCTTTGTTTCATAACCGTGAGCCCGGATCATCACCGTGTACTCGCCGGGTTTTATATTGCGTAGACGGAATGACCCTTCGTGGTTGCTCACTGTGGCTGTAACAAACGCTTCACTGTCTGCGCTGTCCCCAGCGTAAACCGCTAATCCGGCCCAATGGATCCCTTCGCCTGTTATCTCATCTAGGACCATCCCCACGACACTGCCTGGTTTGGGAACGAGAGTAAACGGCACCGTCACATCACCGCCATCAATAACAAAGGAACCTGAAAGTTCTTCATATCCTTCGCGAACGGCATTAAACCAATACTCACCGCTAATCAGGTCCTTCGCCGCCATGCCTGCGGCACCAGTAGCCACTGGCGATCCCACTCGGCTATCAGCATCCAGCGCGGCATCATCGAAAACTTCGATTACGACATCCGATAACAAAGACGATCCCTGGAAAATGACCGTATGCACCAGTGGTTCATATTGAGCCGTGACGACCAGGTCGCCGGTGATAGCGTCGAAATCTGTATCCCAACCAACAAAGCGGTGGTCATAACGCTGCGGATCTGCTGGCGGAGTTGCCGCCTGACCGTGCTCTACCGTACGAGACGCCAACACAGTTTCGTCCCAATCCTGGAAGTCTACGGCGTAGGTTCGGATTTCGTACGTTGCTGCCACTTTGAGATCCCCGGTGACGTTGTCGAAGTCCGTGTCCCATCCCACAAAGTCATATCCTTCTCGCTCCGGGGGCTCTGGTGGTTCTGCTGCACTGCCGTGATCCACGATGTGCTCTTGAATAACCTCGTCATTCC
>SLOZ01000078.1 GCA_007132255.1 Limnochordia bacterium
CAGCGACACCTTGAGAAAGAAGCGATCCAGCTGTGCCTCGGGCAGGGGAAATGTGCCTTCATACTCCACGGGATTCTGGGTAGCCATGACAAAAAACGGCTGTGGCAGCTTCCGTGTGCTGCCATCTACCGTTACTTGGCCTTCGGCCATGCACTCCAAGAGGCTGGCTTGCGTACGGGGCGTGGCTCGGTTGATTTCATCAACTAGCAGAATTTGCGCAAAGACCGGGCCTGGATGAAAGACGAACGCTTCTTCTTTCTGGTCAAAAACCGATGTTCCTGTGATATCCGAGGGCAGAAGATCCGGCGTGCACTGGACCCGATTGAAACTACAGCCCAAAGAAGCTGCCAACGAGCGGGCGAGCATGGTCTTGCCCACACCAGGGACATCTTCCAGTAGGACATGGCCGCCGCTGAACAGTGCCGCTAGGAGCAGGCGGACTTGGCGATCTTTGCCGATGATCACGCTGCCGATGTTTTCGCGAATCCTTTGATACTGTTTCTGTAGTTCCGTCAATGGTGGTCACCTCTTATTTCTGGACTGGTTAGCGTATTCATGATGTGTTGATACAAGCCTTGGACTGCGCGCCGCTGCGCTGGGGACAGATCATGACCGCTATAGCGGGCGTAGTGGAGATGCTGGATGAAACTCTGAATCGCTTCGGTACTGGCAGGCGCCAGCTGGGTGAGATGCCAGCCCACCTGCCGCGGCGTGGTGCCCGGTCGGATATCGGCAGCTTGGCGCAGGGCCTCCTGGCGCAGCCGCAAAAACATCTGGAGCAACTCCTGCGATTCGGCGGATTCGGCAAGTCCGACAGATCGATGCAGCGGTTTATCAACCCATCGGGAGCGAACATTCGCAGCTCGTTTGGCCGCCCAACCAAGGCTTCGCCGGAATCGTCTCCACACAGAGCGGAGTCGCTGATAGATCACAACAGGAAGTCGCAGCAGACCAGGTAGTTTAGCCCGCTCTTCGCCAAGGAGATATACCAGCACGAATCCGATCAGAGCAAGCAGCGGCAGGATGACGATGGCAATGGTAGCGGCAAAGAAAACAAGGTAAACTAAGGCCGTCAGCCAGTGGACGTCCCCCTCTACGATGGTCTCCGGTCCCTGCGGTGGCTGGGGTACAGCGGGCGGGGGGGCTGGTGGAGGCAGGCTCTGGCCGTGCTGCATGCGGTCACTGATCCACTGCCCGATGCGGTGCCACGGAATTCGCAGCCAATTGGCTGGGAGTACAAGAATCAGCAAAGACAGCAGTCCACTAACCCACAGTGCTGCCTGCAGCCAGCGTCGAGCCAGCATTTGGTGCACGTCCAGTTCTTGAATCTCCCAGATAACACGGAGTCGATGCAGGTACGAAGCACTCTGCAGCACCAAGCCAAAAAAAGCCAAACCGGCCACAGACCACGTCAAGCCTGCGTGCGGCTGCACACCAAAGGCTGCAGCAAGCCCCGTGGCGACACCAGCAAAAAGCAGCAGCGTCAGCAGACGAGCCGCAAAAAAGCCCAACGTATACTGCGGTGGTTCCTGCTGCCATGAGAGGGTGCTAGAACCTTGGTCACCGATAAAATCCTCAAGTTTCGTGATGTTCGCCGCCGCCGCTCCACTGCCAGCGGACAAGATCCATACCAGCGTATAGGGAGCTACTTGCGGAATCATATCGGGTAAGGACCACTCGAGAGTGGTCGACCAGGAGGCAAACGCCGCCGATAACAGCGAAGATCCAGCCAAGAGCAGAAGACCCAACGATTCTGGCCCTCGGGTCATGCGACTCGTTTGCGAGATGTAAACCGCTGCAGTTGATAGCAACAGCATCCAGGGAATGCTCCACCAAAAAACTCTGACGAAGAACACTGGCTGCAGAAAGAAAAGCGCCGCCAAGCCACCGCAGACGCCAAAGGCTGCTGCCAGGATGGGAATCAAGCCGTGCTCCAGCCAATCAAATGGCAGAGATTCCCTTGTCGGGGTCGGTTCTTGCATTCACAGCGCCTCCTTTCTGGGCAACTCACACAGTCTGGTCGATGACGATCCCCTGGGATCGGCGTACGTGGTAACAGTGCAGTGGACTCTTGGGCAGCAATAGCTGGGGGTGTTCCAGGCGCTGGCCCGTAACGAAGAGCAGTACCTGAAAGCCTCGCCTCTGCAGCTGCAGGCAGCTGTCCAGAACCTCGGTGCTATCAGCCGGCACGACCACCAAAAGCGACGATCCCCAGGCCAACTGCGCCGAAGCATCTTTGATGTACCTTGGGAATTTCGTGGTTGGGCGCAGCTCGAGATGGGCCAGTGCCGTCAAAATGCGCATAAGCTGCGCATTGCTCTTGCCCATGGGAATCGTACCCAAAGGAGCATTGGACCACAGTGTAAAACTCTGTTTGGCTGCTGCCAGATGAGCCGCTAACGATGCCGCGGTCTCAACGGATAGCTCACTGACCGCCGAAAAATCTTGAACCGAAAAGGCATCCTCGTTGAAATCCAAAACCACTACTGCCTCCATGGCCGCTGTCCGCTCATAGTCTTTCACCTGAAGCGCCTGTGTCCGCGCTGTGGCTGGCCAATGGACGGACCGGAGCGGATCCCCTGCTTGATAGGGGCGAACTCCGTGGAGGCGAGATGGATCTGACTGTAAAGGTCGCTTGGGTTTTAGATTCCCCACGGGCAGCTGGGCGGGAAGCTGCAGGGAAGCCAACGAATGGACCCGCGGGTATACCACCACATCCTGGTTCAGCGTCAGCTCCCGTTGTCGCTTGTGCAGTCCCAGGGGTTCGCCAGCATAGACCTGCAGTGGGCCCAGCGTATGGACGCCCCGCGTTTTGGCGGCGATTGGATACGAGACGGTGGTGCTTTGACGACCGGTCAATGAAAGAACCCAACCGCGATGGATCCCCGCTTTGAGCGCCAGCGGTATGCGGTCGTGAGCACTCACCCAGCCAAATGGGATCACAGTGGGATTGGTGAAGGACACGGCAACTTGCCGTTGATCACCCGGAAACATGAATAACGTTTCATGAGGGCGGGTAACGGTCAAATGAGCGAAGGCATAGTCCAACGCTCGCCCCAGGAGGAAATAGGTGCCTGCCACCAAATAAAAAGCCATATAAATGGGTTTTCCTGGTATAAAGAACAACAGCGCCCCGAGAATCACCAGGTAGACAAGCCACAAGTTCATTGCCCTCACTCCAATCCCTATAACATTTCGCAGTTGAGGTCGGGAACCCTTTTTCTCGAGGAATGAGGCCTTAGGACCGCTGAAGAAG
>SLOZ01000374.1 GCA_007132255.1 Limnochordia bacterium
GCGGGCCTGGGGTTCCTTGGGCTATGCGCTCGTGGCCCTGATCTTTGGGCGCGTCATTGAAGTTCTGGGTTGGAATGTTATGTTCTTTACGCACGCCCTGTTAGCGGCGGTGACCATTTTCATTGCCACCGGGCTTAAGGATACGCACAGAGCGCGTCGCGAAACGAACGACAGCGATTCCGGCAAGGCTGTGGATCCGGCAAAGGCTGCCGAGGGTGACAAAACTGCTAGTTCCGGTAAGAGTGCTAGTCCCGTGGTGGCGAAAAAGGTCAATCCCTTGGAGTTATTCCGCAACAAGGAGTATGTGTTTTTGCTGCTCACGTCAGTGCTGCTGTTTATCCCGAATCGGCTGGCTGTTCAGTTCATGCCGGAGATGATCCGTTTCGTTGGCGGGACGCCGAGCCACCATGGAGTGTCACTGTTTATCAATGCCGTCAGCGAAGTCCCCATCCTATTTTGGTCTGGCTTTTTTCTAGCTCGCTTCCCGGTAAGGCTGCTGTTGGTCTTTGCCAGCATCTTCTTTCCGGTGCGCTTAACTCTGCTGTTTTTTGCTGCCACTCCCGGGGCTGTGATGGCAGCCAGTGTCTTTCAAGGACTATCCTTTGGCGTGTTCCTGCCGACCATTCGCTACTTCATCAACGAAATTTCGCCAGCCCACTTGAGAACATCGGCCCAAAGTATTGCCACCGCTTCGTTCTTTGGCGTTAGCAGTGTGGTGGGCAGTTTCCTTGGTGGCTATGTCATCGACACCGTCGGGATGCGTACATCACTGGCGGGAGCCTCGGTGTTGAGTGCGTTGGCTATGGTTCTGGTCATTCTTCGTTTTGGTTTCCGGCGCAGAGCGGCTTAGGCTGCCGCGTGGTTCCGCTGGCAGTTTCTTCCATAAGGCTGATGATCAGGCGGTCCGTGCAGGGAACATTCAGTTCCGTTAAATGCTGGATGGTGTCTTCTAGGCGGCGACTGACAATGCCTTCGGGAGGGCGGACGCCGCGATTCTCCAAGGCTAACTGAGCTGTCAGAAAGGCTTCATAAACGCCGATACCTACTTTGAACGAACAGTTGCTTTTGGCACCGTCGCAAATCATGCCGGCGGTGTTGGACAGCATTGTCTGGACCGCCAGTTGAATCTGCTCCATACTGGCTCCCAAAAGCAGGGCGGTACCAGCGGCAGCACCGGCGCCGGCACTGATGGTACAACCGCAGAATGCGGACAGCTTGCCCAGGTGAGCCTTGAGATAGCCGCTGACCAAGTGACTGAGCAGTACAGCCTTGCCCGTGCGTTCCGTGCTGCAGGCATAGGTCTCCTGCAGGAAATGAAAGGGCAGTGTGGCCACGATGCCCTGGTTGCCGCTGCCGAAACTGCTCATGACCGGAACGTTCAGTCCGGCCATGCGCGCCTCGGACGCGGCACAGCAGTGGATGCGCAGGCGTTGGCCCACGCAGAGTTTGGAGGCGTCTAAGGGTTCTAGACCGCGAGCTGCTGCGGGATCCAAATCCAATCCGGCCAGGCTTGCTTCGTAGTTCATCTGAACGCCAGCTAGCATATATTCCAGTTCTGCCGAGGACGCAGCATCGGTGAGCGCCAAGAGGTCGCCAAAGTCCAGGGCACGCATGGCCTTATGGATCGACGGCGGGATGTCACTGCCCGCGGTGTTTGTAGATTCGGGGCCCACTGTGATCCCATTGCGCTCTCGCAATGTGCGCCGTGTATGGCTGCCGGCGATGCGGCAGCGTCCGCTGTGCCCAGCACCATGGGCTGTGGCATCGATGTAGACGCCGGTGCGCTCAAAGTCACATTGGATGTGAACGAACCCATCAGCCAGCCAGCGCCGGGCTAGCGCCAAATCCGCTTCGCTGCAGGCGCGGAGTACTTCTAGATCCATGGTCGGATCACCTCCGGCTGCGCCCAACGCTGCGGCCACAGCCGTGCCTTTGAGGCCGCCGGTGTTAGGTACACCCACAAACATGCCATTTTTGTAGACATTGGTACTCAAGACCAGTTCCAGATGCTGCAGTCGGCGGCGATCGGGCAGCAGTGCAGCCGCTTCGGCGGCAGCTAAAGCCACCGCAGCCGGCTCGGTGCAGCCCAATGCGGGTCGGATTTCTTCGGCAATGATCCGCTGCAGTAAGCCCATGGCGAATCCCCCCTCATGGGTTCCTAAATTCCCCTCAACAAATGATAACTCCTGCGAACCAACGACGCGCAATTGAGATTTTCCGGAGTTAAACTGCCCAACGAAAAAAAGAACCAAGAGCCGGATGCATCCGATCTTGGTTCTTCGAAGATTACAGTTGAATTTCGCGACCTTCTTTGGCCGATTGATAAATGCCATTGAGGATCTTTTGGATCTGGACGCCATCATCCAGACTGGATAGCGGCTGCTTGCCGGTTTTGATGCAGTCCAAGAAGTGGCGAATTTCCGCAGCGAAGCTGTTTGTTTTGCCCGGATTGGGTTTGGCATCTGCCAAATACCCGGCTTCTTCGCCGTAAAGGGTCAGGGGATCTAAGCTGGCTCCGGCTTTCTTGCCAAAGATCTTGGAGTAAACGCCAGTGTCTTCGCCGTTGATGGCCCAACTCACTTCAAAGGCCATAGTAGCTCCGTTATCGAAGCGAATAAACCCGGCAGCGCTGTCTTCGGTTTCAAAGACGAGATTGTCGGTATCCAAGGCTTCCCAACGGGAAACACCTTTGGTCTTGTAGTCGCCGATTTCGTGATGTACAGCAGCACTGACGGCCACCGGTTTCGGCTTACCCATGAAATGCCAGGTCAAATCGATGACATGCACACCGATATCGATGACGGGACCGCCACCGGATTTGCCAAGATCGGTAAACCAGCCCAGCGGTGTGCCGCGGCGGCGCAGCCAGCCGGCTTTGGCATAATAGATGTCGCCAAAACGTCCTTCTTGGACGAGATCGTAGATGACTTGGCTGTCGGCGCGGAAGCGGTTGACGAAACCCATCATGAAGGTGACGCCCGCTTCTTCCACGGCTTTTTTCATGGTTTCAGCTTCAGCAGCCGTCATGGCCATAGGCTTTTCACAGAGGATGTGCTTGCCAGCTTTGGCGGCAGCCAACACGGCCGTTACGTGAGCATTGTTCCACGTACAGACACTGACAGCATCCACATCGTCCAAAGCCACCAGCTCATCGATGTCTTTGCAGACGTGCTTCATACCGTACTTTTCTGCAACTTCCTGGGCGCGTTCCTTGTTCAGATCACAGACGGCCACCAGCTCCACATCATCTTGGGCCAAATAAGCCGGGATGTGAGCGTTCTGGGCAATATTACCAGCACCAATCAAACCAATTCGCAGTTTTTTGCTCATACATTCTCTCCTTTTTTGGGTAACCTGACGTACTGTAGGATTGTTCAGGAAGCGCATTGCACCGACAAGGCGCGTCCGAACTGTCTCGGATCGGCCTGTTTCCGATCATCGAACAATCAGCGCGGCTGTGCTCCAAGTCTGTACAGGACTCCCTCTTGTATCTATTACGTGCTTAAAGGTTTAAATCCTGCCTGCAGTGCGCAAGTAAAAAAACCAGCTGCCGCCTCTGGTGGCTGCAGCTGGACTGCTTCAAACCTTGATGTCAATGTGCGGCTGCATCTGTTGATCAGAATTCTGGCCAGAATGCGAAGGCACGTAGGGCTTGGCAGCTCGACGCCGCTGCCGACTGGGCTGGTACTGCTGTTTGCGTTTTTCCCGTTCGAGAGCGGTGGAAAAGGTAATCGCTGTGGTGGCATCCAATGGGTGGGTACGCTTATCCTGGCGCACCTCCAAAGCGCGATCCATGCGCGGCGCTTTGCTGATCGGACCAAACATGGCAAACACTCCTCATACCGTAGTAGAACCAGCGGATCTGTGCACAGACGCTGCCCGGTGATGACGATGGTGCGTTGGCTAAATGAGTTCTGGCTTCCTTATATATATCGGTAAGTACCACAGCCATCTTGAGGGTGGCGGGCAGTATCCCCACCCCTGTGGGAAGGCCGCCATTTTCGTTGGTGGCCACGATCGGGGCAGGGAAGTGATGGTCCAAGGGCGAATCACCGCAGAGAATCAAAACGGCAGCCTATCACTTTCAGCAAAGAAAGAAGGACGTTCTGCGTGAACCCAGTTACGGATGCACCTATCGGTTTGTATCGCCGGGTATTTCTGCTGGCAGCTCCCATGGCGCTGCAAAGCGTTGTGACGTTTTCGGTAAGTTTAGCGGATAATCTCATGGTTGGTTCCTTAGGAGAACTGGCCTTATCCGGTGTATTCGTGGCCAATCAGGTACAGCATATTCTCCATATGCTGGTAGTGGGCCTAGGAGCCGCCATGATGATTCTAGCGTCCCAGTATTGGGGCCGCGGCGATCGCCACAGCACGGCGGCCATTGTCGGTATCGCCCTGCGTTTTAGTCTCGCCGCCGGGGGACTGTTTTTGCTGGCGGGTCTCGTGGCACCCCAGGCTATTCTGCGCTTGTTCACCAACGAAGCGGACGTCATCAACGAAGGACTGCGTTATTTTTCGGTGACTCGCTTCAGTTTCCTCTTCTTCTGCATCACCCAGGTGCTGATCGCGGCCATGCGCTGCGTGGAGCGAGTGAAGATCGGACTTTTTATTTCCAGTGTTACCTTTGTTGTCAATGTATCGCTGAACTGGATCTTGATCTTCGGTAATTTGGGTGCCCCGGCACTGGGCATTCAAGGAGCCGCCATCGCCACCTTGGCCGCGCGCATGTTGGAACTGCCGATCATCTTTTTCTATGTCCGGTTTGTGGAGTCGCGCCTGCAGTGGCGGTTGGCCGATCTGTTCCGATCTAGCGGCGAGCTGATTGCGGACTTTTTTCGCTATGGATTCCCAGTGATCCTGGGTGATATTCTCTGGGGCATCAACATTGCCGTCCAGGGAGCCATTGTGGGTCGCTTGGGAGCTGAAGCTCTGGCTTCAGTGAGTATCGCCAACGTGGTCTTTGCCATCATCGGCGTGGCCATGTTCGGAACCGCGGGCGCCTCGGCTGTGATTATTGGTCACACCGTGGGTTCTGGGGATTTTGCCAAAGTGCGCGACTACGCCATCAAGCTGCAGATCTTATTTGTTGTGATCGGTGTGGTTTCCGGGTTGGCGTTATTCGCGGTCAAGGACTATGTACTCCTGCTGTACAACGTATCCGAGGAAACCCTGCATTTGGCGAGGCAGTTTATGACGGTGCTTTCCGTTACCATGGTGGGAACGGCCTACCAAATGTCAACGCTGACGGGTATTGTCCGGGCCGGAGGGTCGATTCATTTTGTCCTCGTCAATGATTTATTGTTCATTTGGCTGTTGGTTATTCCCTCAGCCCTAGTGGCAGCCTTTGTCCTGGATGCCCCGCCTGTAGTGGTCTTTGCTTGTTTGAAATCCGACCAAATTCTCAAATGCTTCGTCGCTGTGGTGAAAGTCAACCGTTTTCGCTGGATGAAGAATCTAACTCGCGATCAAGAAGCTGCTGTCGTAAAAACCCCATAGCGGCAGTTTTAGAGCAAATAAAAGAGAGACTGCTGGGAGGAGCAGTCTCTCTACATTGGGAGGGTGGTTCTCTATGAGAAATCCGTAGTCTACTTGTTAGGAGGCCAACTTCTTAGCAATCTTGGCCGTGTGCTCACCTTGATAGCGAGCGCCGTTTAATTCATTCTCTGATGGCTGGCGTTGGCCTTGGCCACCAGCGATGGTGCTGGCTCCATAGGGGGATCCACCGGTAATCTCATCAAGGGTCATCTGCCCTTGGAAGGAATACGGGAGTCCAACGATAATCAAGCCTAGGTGGAGCAGTGAAGTGTGGAAGTTAAGAATGGTCGACTCTTGACCACCGTGCTGCGTTGCTGAACTGGTAAAGACACCGCCGACTTTGCCCACTAAAGCGCCTTCACTCCAAAGCTTTCCAGTGGTAGCTAGGAATTCGCTCATCTGCCCGATCATATTGCCATAGCGAGTGGGTGTTCCAAAGATAATGGCGTCATAGTCGGCCAGTTCATCCACTGCGGCTTCAGGAATATGGGCAAAGGCTTTTTGTGCTTCAACAGCACCTTGTTTTTCCAGAACTTCTTGGGAAAGCGTTTCAGGTGCTCTGCGAAGAACAACCTCGGTGCCGTTCACACGGCGAGCCCCTTCGGCCACAGCTTCGGCCATTTGGTAGGTGTGTCCATAGGTGGAATAAAACAAAACCAAAAGTTTCATGCAGTACACTCCTTACAATCTGCGAATTGCTTGCCGTCCAGTGACGTTTGCTTCGTCAAAAGGCACGTCGTCATACTGAAACCATGGTCTGTAATGGTCTACCAGCACGTTAGCGATAATGATTATCTCTTTCAAGTTAAGTATAGCATGCAATTCAAGTTTATGCAAACGTTTTTTGGTCGCTGTTTAGCAGCAGTTTCTGATCCCTGTTCGGCAGCGCCCGCCAGGCAGACGTCGTCAACCCTGAGCTTTGCCGGGGTAAGAACGAATACTGTTCAAAATGGAAGGGGGACGCATGACCATGGAACCACTGCAACCGAACGATCCCAAAAGGCAGCCGGGCTTTTGGCAGCGCCAGCGGCCCGTGAAGAATTGGACAGCGGCTTTGGTGATCCTGCTGCTTCTTGGAGCCGGCATCGCCGCTGTATTGCTGCCGGGGCAGCTGAACTACAACATATCGACGCCGCGCACCTATGTCCAGCACGAAGGGACAGCATTGATGGACACAGCTTCCACTGTTATGCGAGGTATGACCGGTACGGCTAATGGCCAGGAACAGCGGATCATGTACAGCGCCCAAATGCAGTTGGAAACCTCCAATGTCGATACCGCTGAGCAGCTGCTGCAGAGTTCGTTGGCTGACATGGGTGGATACGTTATTGAAAGCAGGCGGTGGAGCAGCAATGAGCAGCCCTATCTGCGGCTCCAAGTTCGGGTGCCTGTGGCCCGATTTGAGGAGGCCCTGACGGCCTTTGCGGCGCTGGGCGAGGTGAAGGAACAGAGTGTTCAGGGACAGGATGTGACCCAGGAATACATGGATGTCAGTGCCCGGCTGCGCAACAAGCAGCAGCAGGAGCAGCGCTATTTGGAGCTCTTGGGCGAGGCGCAGAGTGTCGAGGATGTGCTCAGTGTCGAGCGAGAGTTAGAGCGGATTCGTGTGGAAATTGAGAGCATGCAGGGGCGAATTCAGTTCTTGGAATCCCGCACCGACTATGCCGCCATCACCGTAACGGTCACCGAACCGGTGGAGGTACAGTGGGCTGGTGTGTCTTGGGATCTTCTACTGCAGGATATGGTGCAGGCTATGGTCAACAACCTGCAGAACATGCTGCTGTTCGTCAGTGCCGTGCTGCCGTGGGCGGTCTTGGGTGTGATTGTCCTGTGGTTGATCCTGCGGCGCCGCCATTGATGGAAGAGACCAGCGGTCTAGTCAGAAGTCCACTTCAACGTGGCTTTGGCCCGCAGGCCAGGAACTGTGAAATCCCGTTAGCTGGGATTTTCTGACCAGATCAATCCAATGTGCGTCGTTGAGTACGGTTTTAGGGTGGATTCCTCGCAAAGGCTGAGAGTCTTGGGAGGATTTCCCGGGAATTTCTCGAATCAATATGTTGCACAACAAAACCTTAGAGGAGGCTGTTCTATGAGTAAACGATTGAGTGTTGTTTTAGTCGCCGCAATGATGTTGGTAGCTTTGCTGAGCGTTCCGGCCCTGGCGGACGACGTGTCTGTGAGTATTGTGTTCTCCACCGGTGGTTTGGGAGACCAATCCTTTAACGATGCAGCGTATCGCGGTCTGGAGGAAGCCGTTGCTGACTTCGGAATCGATTTCAGCTTTGTGGAGCCCACGGATGTAGCGGAGATGGAAGAGCATCTGCGTGCCTATGCTCAAGCCGGCTATGACTTAGTCATCGCTGTGGGCTTCCAGCAGGAATCGGCTCTGGAAGTTGTTTCCGAAGACTATGTCAACACCAGGTTCGCCATCATCGACGCCGTTGTGGATAACCCCAACGTTGCCAACTTGCTCTTCGCTGAGCATGAGGGCTCGTTCTTAGTCGGTATTTTGGCAGCTATGATGAGTGAAACTGGCACCGTTGGTTTCGTTGGCGGCATCGAATCACCTGTGATTACCCGCTTCCAAGTGGGCTTTGAACAGGGTGTAGCATGGGCTGAGCCTGATGTGAACGTCATCGTGAACTATGCCGGTAGTTTTGGTGACCCCGGTCGGGGCAAAGAACTGGCTATTAGCCAGAATGAGCGCGGCGCCGATGTCATCTACCATGCTTCTGGTGGTACTGGTAATGGTGTGATCGAAGCAGCAGCTGAGGGCGGCTTCTATGCAATTGGTGTGGACTCCGACCAAGACCATTTGGCCGAAGGTACAGTATTGACCAGCATGCTGAAGAAAGTTGACGTTGCTGTCTATAATCTGATCAGTGATCTCGTGGATGGTCACTTTGAGCCGGGCATCCATACCTTCGGTATTGCCAACGATGGTGTCGGCCTGTCCGAAATGCGCTTCACCCGTGACATCATCCCCGAGGAAGTCTTAGCCGCTGTTGAGGAAGCACGGACCAAGATTGCCGCTGGCGAACTGGAAGTTGCCGACCGGTAAGAGTACCCAGTGGTTGCTCAAGGCAGCTTGTGATGTGCACAACCTGCTTTGAATACAAAGAGCTTCAATGAAGAGGGAGAGGGCGCCGCTCCTCCCTCTTTTTCGACGCTAGGAGGTTGCAGCGGTGAAGCATATTCTGCAGATGAAGAACATAACCAAACGCTTCCCCGGTGTGGTGGCCAATGACCAGATTTCTCTGGATGTGATTGAGGGCGAAATCCACGCTCTGGTCGGAGAGAATGGATCCGGTAAGTCCACACTGATGAACGTTCTGTACGGGCTGTTCCATGCCGATGAAGGTGAGATTTATGTCCGCGGTGAGAAAACCACGATTGACGAGCCGCGCGATGCCATTAATCTGCGCATCGGCATGGTTTTTCAACATTTCATGCTTGTGGAGACTCTGACGGTGGCCGAGAATGTCATTCTCGGTTCGGAGATCCGCCGCGGGGTTCGCGTGGACTACCAGCAGGCCGTGGCTGAGGTGCAGCGGTTAGCTGAGGAATACGGCCTTAACGTGGATCCGCAGGCGAAAATTCAGGATATCTCTGTGGGCCAGCAGCAGCGTGTGGAAATTCTGAAAGCGCTGTATCGAGGCGCAGAACTGCTGATTCTCGATGAACCGACTGCAGTGCTGACACCGCAGGAAGTTGAAGATCTCATTGAGGTCATGAACAATTTGAAGGCCCAGGGAACCAGCATCATCTTCATTACCCATAAGATCAAAGAAGTATTGGCCGTATCGGATCATGTCACGGTGCTGCGCCGCGGCAAGAAAATCGGCACGAAGGCAACCAAAGACACCGACGAACGCGACTTGGCGGAGATGATGGTGGGACGCGATGTCCTGCTCGAAGTGGAAAAGACGCCAGCACAACCGAAGGCGGTTGTTTTTGCTGCGAAAAATCTAGCGATCAAGGATGAACGCGGCAGCGAACGGGTACGCGGCATAGATCTGGAAGTGCGAGCCGGCGAAGTACTGGGGATTGCCGGTGTCGAAGGTAACGGCCAGAGCCAATTGGTGGAGGCGATTGCCGGTTTGATGCCGATCCACGGGGGCACCCTACAGTTAAATGGCAGGGATATCTCGCGCCAAACTCCGCTGGAGCGCAAGCAGAGCGGTTTGGGTTATGTTCCTGAAGATCGCCACCGGCGTGGTTTAATCTTGGACTACAGTGTGGCCGATAACTTGATTCTCGGATTTCACGGTCAGGAACCCTTTGTGCGCTACGGATTTATCCGCAGTGATCGCGCCATTCAAGACTATGCAGTGAAGCTCGTCGAGTCCTATGACGTGCGGCCGCCGGAACCACAGTACAAGGCCGCCTCGCTATCCGGCGGAAACCAGCAGAAAGTCGTTGTGGCCCGGGAGTTCACCCGGACGCCATCGTTTCTGATCTGCGCGCAGCCCACACGGGGTGTGGACATTGGTGCCATTGAGTTTATCCATAAGCAGATCATTGCCCAGCGTGATCAAGGGGCCGCGGTGCTGTTGGTCTCTGCAGAACTGGACGAAATCCTCTCCTTGAGTGATCGCATTGCTGTTATGTACAATGGTGAAATCGTAACGACGATGCCGGCTGAAGAAGCTACCGAGAAGAAGCTAGGCTTTCTCATGTTGGGTGGACAGCCCGAAGACTATTCGGACGCCAACGAAGGAGGTGTGCTTGATGAAGTGGAATCTTAAGAACATTGAGTACACAGGGATTTTGGCCCCGCTGCTATCCGTAGTCTTGGCGCTGCTGGTGGGCTCCGTTTTTATCCTGATGACTGGCTCCAGTCCCCTAGAAGCCTATACCGTTCTCTTCCAGCAGTCGTTGGGCAGCTGGGATGCCTTTGCGCTGACGCTGCAGCGAGCCACGCCTTTGGTCTTCACCGGACTCGCCGTGGCCTTCGCCTTTCGCTGCGGGTTGTTCAATATTGGAGCGGAAGGCCAGCTCTATATGGGTGGTTTGGCCGCCGTTTGGGTGGGGCTTACCTTTGCTGGGCTGCCGCGTTTCATCCATATTCCGTTCGCCATTGCCGCAGCTATGCTGCTGGCTGGGATCTGGGGTTCGATCCCCGGTATTCTCAAAGCTAAGCTGGGTGTTCACGAGGTTATTAACACCATTATGCTCAACTTCATCGCCTATTATCTAACGGACTTTCTGGTCATTGGTCCCCTCCACGGTGGTCGCGCTGGTCCGGAAACCGATCGCGTCCTAGAAACGGCGCGGCTGGCGCGACTGATGCCGCCGAGCCGAGTGACCACCGCTATATTCATTGCTATCGCTGCGGCTATTGTGGTCTACTTCATCCTGTTCCGGACGAAGTTGGGCTACGAGATCCGGGCTGTTGGGATCAATCCTGATGGCGCTCAGTATGGTGGGATCAATGTGTCGCGGAATATCATTCTGGCCATGGTGATCAGCGGCAGCTTAGCGGGCTTAGCCGGGGCTGAACAGGTTCTCGGGCTGCATACCCGCTTCATCCAGCGTTTCTCACCGGATTTGGGCTTTATGGGGATCGCCGTGGCACTGTTGGGCCGTAACCATCCCTTCGGTGTGCTCTTGGCAGCGCTGCTGTTCGGGGCCCTGAATGCAGGGGGAGCGGCCATGGATCGGATGACCGATGTTCCCCGGGAACTGATTGTCATTATTCAGGCCTTGATTATCTTCTTCGTCGCAGCGGACCAGCTGATTCGAGGAATCCTGAAGCGTCGAAGGAGGGCTGCCTAATGTGGGACGTGTTAGCCTTTTTGTTTAACACCACAGTGCTGGCAGCGGCCGTGCGCATGGCCACGCCCTTGATATTTGCTTCCTTGGGAGGAACCTTCTCCGAACGTGCCGGTGTGGTCAACATTGCCCTCGAGGGCATGATGCTGACCGGAGCCTTTGCGGCCATGCTCGTGACATACTATGTCGGTAACCCGTGGGTAGGATTGCTCGGGGCCATGGTGGCCGGAGGCTTTATGGCTTCGATCCACGCTGTGGTCTGTATCCGCTATCGGGCGAACCAAGTGGTAAGCGGTACGGCCATCAACATTTTTGCCGGCGGTCTCACAGTGTTTCTGCTGCGCCTGATCTTTAACGTGGCTGGAACCTCGCCAGCGGTCAACCGTATTCCCACCCTGACGATTCCCGGATTGGTCAGCATCCCTTGGCTGGGCCCGGTTTTGGGCCGCCAGAATGCCATGGTCTATCTTGCCATTGCGCTGGTGTTCGTGGCGCACTTCGTGATCTTCAAGACCGTTTGGGGCCTGCGCCTCCGGGCTGTGGGAGAGCATCCGAAAGCTGCGGACACGGTGGGTGTCAATGTTTTTAAAATGCGCTATGCAGCGGTGATTATCAGCGGAATCTTGGCGGGACTTGGTGGTGCCTATCTGTCGACGGCCCATCTTTCCCGATTCGGTGACGGGATGACAGCCGGACGCGGCTTTATTGCGTTGGCCGCCATGATCTTCGGTAAATGGAATCCCATCGGGGCCATGGGTGCATCGCTCTTTTTCGGCTATGCAGATGCCCTGCAGATGCGCCTGCAGGAAGTGGGCATTCCTTCGCAGTTCGTATCGATGCTGCCCTACATTCTGACCATGGTGGCCTTGGCTGGATTCATCGGCCGAGCCACGCCACCTAAGGCGTCGGGAAAGCCCTATACCAAGGAGTAATCATGGCAGCGATGCTGCCGACGACTCGCCAGTCCGCAACGGGCTGGCGAGTTGTTTGGCATGGGGACTGGTGATACACCGACATCGCCATGGATCGTGGAGATCCCATTGGGTCTCCTTGGGACTGGTACCGTCGACGGGGACGATAGCTCGTGCGGCGCCTGTTCCGTAGGGGATCGTCCACAGAGCGAGAAA
>SLOZ01000396.1 GCA_007132255.1 Limnochordia bacterium
TCTCTTGCTATGAGCTCGCCAGGCCACTTTTTCAACACGTTTCTAGTCTTCATTTATCCACTGTACTTCCCTTCACAGAGCTCATGGTCGTACGGAGCCACACGTCCTGGACAGTCCTCACGGGGACAGAGCTGGCAGTTCGTGTAGTTGGATTCAGTCGGGAAACAGATTCCGGAAACGGATTTGGATGGAATCATGAGGAAGCTGTCGGTTAACGAAACACCAATGGCAGCTTCTGGGTCACCCAAGAGTGCAAACAGCGGTTTTTGCTCTGAAATGGGCCAATCTTCCAAGGATCCGGGATTCATGGTGGCAGTCTTTGCTAGACCGAAATCTTCGCCAATTGTGGAGCGGAACGAGTTCACGGCCTCCGCCATAGCCCACTGTTTCACGGCGTCAGCCCAATACCGCTCGAGGAAGTCTGAATACCCTTGGGACCACTGCTCGAGCTCCAAACCGCAGGTAGCCACATAGGGAACTACCTTATAAGCTCGGTCGACGTTGATCCGCAGCACCCGGCTGGACAGTCGAATTCCGTCGACCACAATAAAATCTTCACCTTTCTCTTCGATGTAAGCGGTACGAGCCATTACTTTGGGGCGGCCTATTTGCTCGGCCTCTCTGCACATTCTTTCGACCACCCCCCCGTCATCGCTGTCGGAGATGACATGGAGACTATCGAAGAGTTTGCCTCGGTCAATATGAATCGAAAACTGATCATAAATATGAACGGCCATAAATTATTCCCTCCTTAAAAAACAGCTATGCACCGGAATATGCCGGAGTTCACCGATAACAGACTCATTCCTTGGCTAATTTAGGTGGTTGAGACCATCCAAAAAAGTGATAGTCCGTTAGGGAATGGACGCAGCCCTGAGCACAGACTCCGAATCAAAAAACGTTCACAGTTGTACGCAGCCATCGCGTCGCTGCCGCAGTGGAGAAGGCGAAGTTGCAGTGTACACACCCGCCCGCACCAGCAGTAGTTAAACGGCGGCAAGAATTTGTTAAAGCTTCCTGGCATGCCGACACAGTACTTCCCCCGTTGACCCTAGGGCATGGATGGCAACACTATCCGCAGCCGCATGCTGTAACGACGGGGATATCGAGTTTTGGGTTATCCATAAGGTTTCTAATCCTCGCAACGAAAGGGGTTCGGTCCGGTCTTGGGTGCGCCCAAAGTGACCCAACCAGCGTGCTATGGGAGTCCAAAGCACATAGGCTAAAAAACAATCCAGCCCATACTAACGAGAACATTGCCTACCACGAGAAGGAAAGCGATGCCTACTAGAACCACAAAGTATCGACGAAGTAAAACGGCTCTAATCCTTGAAGACAGCAGTGCCCCTAGCTGTGCGCCTGAAATACTTCCAGCCAAAATGAATATCACAATGCCCCAATCGACGTTTCTAGAAATTAGATGAGCGAAGGAGCCCATCACAGCGGATAGTAGAACATAAAGCAAACTAGTACCAATAGCAATGCTGGTAGGCATTCCTAGAGCATAAATCATAAATGGCAGAACAACAAAGCCTCCGCCTACACCCATAAGGCCTGACAAGAATCCAATACACAAACCAGAAAAAAGCAACACCCAGATGGAAATCGAATCCAAAGTTGAGTGCTTCATGTGAAACAGCGGTGGAACTTGAAGGGCTTTGACAAGCCTTTGTGCCACGGAACTGTTCCCGTTCATTCTGTCATCTTTTGAGTGGAAAGCTTCGCGATACATGTTGCCGCCTACATACAATAAGAGCCCTGCATAAAGAATGGAAATATAGAAATTCACCGCCACTATTTCTCTTGAATTGATTGTGATCGTCTGCATGTCCCGCAGGAAATTAATGAATCTTGTTCCAGCAAAGATTCCAACTAAGGATCCTGAGGCTAACACCAGTCCTAGTTTGATGTCTACATTTCCCCGTTTGCGATGGCCAATAATTCCCGAAATTGCCGTGCCTACCATTTGTACTAAGCCACTACCGACGGCCACATTGTATGGGATGCCAAACAAGATATTCAGCATGGGTGTAATTAAGAAACCGCCTCCCACGCCTAATAAGCCAGATAAGAAACCTATGGATAGACCGAGAAGAATAATACCAGGTATGAAAACATCCAAACCAGAAATGGCAGACGAGTAGAATAACACCTGCAGCGCCCCTTATCAGTTATTGAGCATATCATGCTGTTGCTCTGCAAAATCTTAGGATTTGACAAACCAACAACGATGAGTTTTCGCGCGATTTTCGCGATTAGCGCGAATCGATAATTTCAAAATGAACAATCTTTTGATATACCCCTTCAATTGCTGATACAATGCATGTATCAAGCACTTGGGGGACGTTAACCATGAAACACAACGAGTCAAAAGGATCTGCTCTTCAGGCCATATTTGAACGGTTACATTGGGGGTATGCAGAACGAGATGATGCGTTCGTGGCAGCGAAGATCGTCGATCAAAACGAAGTCGATGAAGTCCATAACCTCAATGAAGGTGGTCTTCTCGATGGTTTTGTAGCTTTTCTAAAAGATTGCGGCTTCATGGAATGCCTAGCGGGCCTAGAAGTCGCAGATCGTCAGCGCACGATCATTCCGATCGTCAGTCTGCTGGTCACGTACATCGCAAAAACGCTGTGCAATATCGCTTCGGTATACCAACTGCCAGCTTTGCTCTTCAGTGACGAAAGTGCCATGAAGATATTGGGCTTCAATGCCAGGCTCCTGGAGGATGGATTGACCCAACGCTCCCAAGAGAAGCGTTCGGAAGGGAAAATAGCTCCGAAACCATTTTGTCCCCAGGTATTGGCCAATCTGCTCGGGTGCATGAATGTCTTGGAGTCGGAGCGGTTGTTCAATCGGGCCATTACCTGCCTAGCTCAAAAGGGAGTGTTCCCAAAGGAAGTAACCACCGTGATCGACGGCACAGATGTAGAGACGACAGAGAAATGTAAGGGTGCGGGTATGCGCACAAAAACCAAAGCCGTTAACGGTAGACCAGTCACGTACCAAGCATTTGGGTTCAAAGCCGTAGCCCTATTTGAGTTGTCCACGCAACTGCCTATCGCTGTGAAAGTGGGAAAGATCCATCGTCATGACAGCAAATTCACCAAACGCCGCGAGATGCCCCTGCCTTCAGGTATGGGGAGGAAAGCGGCGGCGGGCGTTAGCCCGCTATTCCTTTCTTGTCGTATTGCCAACCCGAGTTTCTTTGTACTGGCCGCA